>JAIBAQ010000073.1 GCA_019695095.1 Candidatus Hydrogenedentota bacterium | reverse complement strand
CGGGTGCGCTGGATGCGTTCATTACACCCGTCGTAGCCAAGAAGGGACGGCCGGGCCACATGGTGACGATTCTCTGCGAGGAAGCGAAAGTGCAAGAACTCGCGGCGCTTCTCTTTGCACATTCCACGACGCTCGGGCTGCGCATGCGCCAGGAGCGCCGGATTTGCCTGCAGCGCGAATGGAAGAAAGCGTTCACGCCGTGGGGCGAAGTCCGCGTCAAGATTGGGTACTTCAAAGGCCGGCCAACGGTCACGGCTCCCGAATACGAGGACTGCCGGAGGCTTGCGGAGGTCAATCGGGTTCCAGTGAAAGACGTGTTTCAGGCCGCGCAAGCCGCGATCTTCAGGGGAGAACTGCATACTCTCGGCTAGAGGGATGCGAGGGAGAGGAAATCACAACGATGTCGAACCGGGTGGCGGTGTATCCAGGTAGTTTCGATCCGGCGACCTATGGCCATCTGGATTTGATCGAACGCGCCGCAAAGATCTTTGACTCACTGATCGTGGCCGTCGCGCGCAATTCCGAAAAGACCGGCCTGTTCACCGTTGACGAGCGCATCGAGATGCTTTCGTCCATCACAAAGCACCTTCCCAACGTGAAAGTCACCTCGTTCACCGGTTTAACCGCCGAATTCGCAAAGAATTGCGACGCCATCGCGCTCGTCCGGGGTCTCCGAGTGGTCTCCGATTTCGAATACGAAATCACGATGGCCATTGCAAACCAGAAGCTGAACCCGCGGATCGACACTGTGTGTCTGTTGCCCAGCGAGCGTTTCCTCTTGCTGAGCTCGCGAATCGTTCGCGAAATTGCCTTGTTCGGCGGTCATCTCGAAGAATTTGTACCCCCGGAAGTCCAACGCCGTCTTCAGTTGAAACTCGAAGAACGGAACTCGAAAACGGATTCCTGACCACCCGACTTGCGGCTGTCTCGGACCTGATGGCGAGCGTCACCCTCAAAGTATGCATACTTGCATTACCTCTTGTGGGACGGGCCTGTGTTACCCTTTCTTTCTTTCTTTCGACGGAGCCTCTTTTGTGAGCCAGCATGTCTACATAGATGAAGACCGGGAATCGCGCTGGGCTGGATTGTCCGAAGTCACGCGGATGGCCGGCCCCATTATTCTCAGTTCGATTTCCTGGACGATGATGCAGTTCGTCGACACGTTCATGGTGAGCTGGCTTGGAGAAACCGAACTGGCCGCCGTGGGCTCCGCCGGCTTGTGGTCGTATACCATGGGTACCTTCATCTTCGGCATCCTCGGCTGCGTCACGACGTTCGTTTCTCAGAGTCTCGGCCGTGGCCGTCCTCAAGACTGCGCCAGCTACGTCTGGCAAGGCATTTACATTTCCATCATCGCGGGCGTGCTCGCTTTCGCGTTGTGGCCGCTCTCTGAACCTCTATTCCGCCTGATGCGCCACTCCGAAGCGGTCACCCGTTTGGAAGTCCTCTACTTCAACGTTCGCCTCTTCGGATACGGGTTCATCGCCTGGCAAATCGCTCTCGCTTCGTTCTTCCAGGCCGTCAACCGCCCCAAGATCCCCATGGTGGTTGCCATTGTCTGCAACGCCCTCAACGGCGTGTTGGACTATCTGCTGATCTTCGGCAAGTTCGGCTTCCCCAAATGGGGCGTCGCCGGAGCCGCAATCGCCACGATTATTTCACTGTTTCTCCAGGTCGTCATGCTGCAAGCCATCTTCATGAGCAAGACCGTCGATGACATGTACGCGTCGCGAAGCAACTACCGCATAGATCTCGGAAAAATGCGCGAGCTGATTCGCATCGGTTGGGCAGCGGGCCTGCAGTTCTTTCTCGACGTCGCCAATTGGGGAATCTTCACCGGATTCATCGTGGGTTACTTCGGCGAAAAGTCCCTTGCCGCGCACAACGCCGCCGTCAGCCTCATGCACGTGTCCTTTATGCCCGCCGTCGGCCTTAACCAAGCCATTGCCCCCATCGTCGGACAATGGATTGGCCGCAACCGCCCCGACCGCGCCAAGGCCCGCACCTACACGGCCATGCGCCTTGCCATCGTCTACATGTCCATCATGGGCCTGACCTTTGCCCTCTTTGGCCACCACATCCTCCGCGATGTCTTCAAGCTCGACCCCGAAATCGTCGCTATCGGCCACACGTTACTGCTGCTCGCCGCCATCTTCCAGGGGTTCGACGCCGTCAACATCACCGTCATGGGCGCGCTCCGCGGCGCCGGCGATACCCGCTGGATGGCCATCGTGATGGGTATTTGTGCTTACGCCGTGTTCCTGCCCGCGGCCGTCGTACTCGCGTTCCCGCTCAAGCTCGAAGCCGTCGGCGCGTGGATCGGGGCCACCATCTACATCATCGGCCTCAGCGGCCTCCTCTTCCGCCGCTGGCACGGCGAACGCTGGCGCAACATCAAGATCTTCGCGTCGGACCTGACATCAACGCACTAATTGACCCTATACGGGTTTCGTCAAGGATTAGAGAAGCTCGATACCTCCGAGCGCTTTTCGTCCGCCGTTACATCCGGTTCCGCCCCGGTGTACTCAAGCAGAGCTCCGCGCGCCACGGCATACCATCGGTATTCTTTTCCCGATTGAAGTCCGTCTGCCTGAATCGTTGCGATGTCGCCTTCCCGTAGAAGCTTGTCTTCCCCGATGTATGCGCCGTCTTCCCAATAAAACGCCACATCGTAGGTCTGGGGTCCGTGGACCTGCACGCTAAGCGCAGTCTTACCGGTTCCTTGCGGCAAGGTGGTTCCATCGGAAGGCGTGGGATTCGTGGGTGTCTCGGCTCGCGAGATCATTTCCGGCACAACAACGACGATACCGTACTGATCATCGTGATAGCCGAGATCCGCCGCCACAGTGAAGATTAACGCGCTTGGATGTAGGAGAGTCCCGTGCGGTTTCAAATAAGCTCCCTCTGCAACACGAATGTAGCGGGTTGGTTCTAGTGACCACTTTTCCAAGTTCTGCGTTGCGCAGATATACGTGTCGTTGCCGACGGAGAGGAAGACGTCATAGTTGTCACCGTAGCGCGCGAATGAAACGCTGCTGAAGATGGCGTGCGCGGGTACGCCTGTATCCTGCAACGTACCCCATGTCTTGCCTGCGTCCGTGGATTTGAAGTACTTGAGCGTGGATTGGCTGTCCGCATTGTGCAGACCGTCCAACTCGCCGCATTTGCCTTCCGTTACGAATACATACCACAGGTCACGAGTGTGGCGTACCAGCGCAACGCGACCCGTGTGATTGGAGACGGTTCCGATAATGGCCGGCGCTTTCCAGCCGTCGGCCTTGGTCCATTCCCAGTACTTGACGTTGCTCTTGTCGCGCGGACCCGTACAGTCGATTGCCATGATCCACGCGCGGTCCTCGCTGAAAGTGTAGGTTGTTCCTTCTGTCCACTCGGGTTGTTGTGTTCGGAGGCCGGTATCGCGGACATCTTTTTCGAACGTGAAGTTGCGGAAGCCCTCAAACGTGGGGCTGGAAACGCATTCGTAACCCAGCTTGTCTGCCGTGCGCCAGCGCGTGCCGAACATGTGATACTGGCCACCCCAATACCCCCAAAAAGGATGTCCGAATTCACCGCCGTCGCCAAATGTAGGACCGCCGTTCCATTCCTGACGACGAACCAGTCTCTGGTACGTCCGGTACCAGCCTTTATCCAAATCATATGCAGACCACGCGCCGCGCTGTGTGGTCGCAAACCACTTGCCCTTCTCCCTGCCGTGCTTAAGGTAGCCGTACTTCCAGCAGTCGGAATGCGAAATTACCGTCTGTTTCGAACCGATGAAGTCGGCCAGAGTCACACTGAATGTCTTTGATTGCGACTCCACGCCGTCTGTGGCGGTCACCATCCAGTGATAGGTCTCGCCGCGGCGAAGCATGTCCTGCGGGCGCGCACTGAATTCACCCGATTGCGCGTCGGAGAAACGGACGATTTCATTCCAATTGCCGGACCCATCGTCGCTGAACGTGATGTCCATGAGCTTGCCGCCGCTGTGTTCAACGGTGGCGGATAAGCTCGGATTGAGCGATCCCAGGGTACCTTCATCGGCCGGCGATGGCGCCGAAATCCTAATGAAGGAACCCGCCGCATTGGATTGCGCAGTTCCAAAACAAAACATGGATAGTAAGGCAAGAGCTAGAGAACGTACTCTTGAAGTAGCACTAATCCAGATCATACACGTACCCCATTTGCGTTGACAGTGCGTTGTTCGTCCCTGTCGTGGTCCGAGGTTCGCGACTGTCCCCCCCCCGGGAGGGCCACAATTGCCTTCCCTCACCCGCACCAAATCCTTCTTGGTAGCATGATATCGTAGTCTGATTGGCAGCCCCGCATAATTCAAGCCAATTGAAAGAGGAATAGGGCGCGTTGACCATCAGTCCGTTGTATGGGATACTATAACTCGCTGGCTATTGGTCTGGCCGGTCTGCAAGGAGTTGGTCCAATGATGTACCCCGTTCGTATCGCTGTCTTTTGTGCGTGTTTGGCGCTTGCTGTGTTTCTCACCGCCTGCCCGGCCTCACCGCCTCCGGGTGGCTCCAAACTTGACGACATCAACCTTCCCGCGGGCTTCTCCATCGCCTATTTCGCCGAAAATGTTGAAGGAGCGCGTTCGCTAGCGCTGAGTCCCAGCGGCATTGTGTTTGTCGGGACTCGCGGCGACAAAGTCTACGCCGTCGTTGACAACAACAAAGACGCGAAGGCCGATTCGGTCGTGGTGGTCGATAGCGGGCTGAATTCACCCAACGGCGTGGCCGTCTACAACGGCGACCTCTACGTGGCCGAGATCAGCCGCGTCATCAAGTACGCCAACATCGAATCCACCTACGCGAACAATCCCACGTATACCGTCGTGAATGATACGTTCCCAACGGATGCGCACCATGGTTGGAAATTCATCGCATTCGGTCCCGATAACAAGCTCTATGTCCCTGTCGGCGCGCCGTGCAACGTTTGCGAACGCACCGATGACGACCGCTATTCCACCATCATGCGAATGGACCCCGACGGAACGGATCTTGAGATTTACGCCGAAGGTATTCGCAACACGGTCGGCTTCGATTGGCACCCCTCTACCAACGAACTCTGGTTCACCGAGAATGGCCGCGACATGATGGGCGACAATATTCCTCCTGACGAACTCAACCGGGCTCCCAGCGCGGGCATGCACTTCGGCTTCCCGTACTGGCATGGCTCCAACGTGTCCGATACCACGTTCGGCGCCGGACACAACGCAGGCGAGTTCACGTTGCCCGTTCAGGAACTAGGTCCACACGTAGCGGCGCTCGGCATGCGCTTCTACGGCGGCTCCATGTTCCCCTCGGCCTATCAGAATCAGATCTTCATCGCCGAACACGGCTCCTGGAATCGCAGCACGCCGATTGGCTACCGCGTCATGCTTGTGAAACTGAACGGCAATTCCGCCACCTCCTACGAGGTCTTCGCCGACGGCTGGCTCAAGAACGGAACTGCCTGGGGTCGCCCCGTCGATGTGCAGGAAATGCCCGACGGCTCGCTCCTCGTCTCCGACGACCGCGCCGACGCCATCTACCGGATTACGTACAGCGCGAAATAGACGGCAGGGGAATTCGACAACAAACACACAGCGCCCTGGGCGAGGACCCAAGGCGCTGTTCCTTTTTCTACGGAGTGGCGCTATTCAGCGAAGGTATTCTCGTACAACGGAAGGTCTTCGGGAATTGCAGGAGCATTCGTACGCTCCGCCCGGCGAATGCTCGTCATGAAGAGGCCGTAATCTCGAACGATGAAACACACTTCCGCCGAATCTGTCAGGGCCGTGAGCAGATTGCCCAGAGAGGGATTCGAATCCGTGAGGTTCACTTGAAAGGCAATGTTCATCAATGAAACATCGATTGCCAAGTTCACATTGAACTGCTCGGCAAGGTACAAGGTAAGGTCATCGGAAGTAAATGTACCCGTTAATGAAGTGGATTTAGCCGTCATCTTCAATTGCGTCCGGAATTCCTCCGGCAACTTTGGACGGTCAATGCGCTTTGCGGAAACCAGTGACCTCTTGGGCGACGCAGGGTCTGCTTCTTTCTTTTCGGTCAGCGCCCGCTTCGAGAGCACCTCCAGGTACGCTTCCTGACTAGTGACTTTCGCTTCGGCTTGCGACAGACGCATTTCTGCTTCCGCCACTTCCTCGTGCGTGGCAATGCCCAGCTCCGCCTTCTTCTGGATCTCGCTAAAGGTCCTCTTCATGGTCTTCAATCCGGCTCGGTCGAAATAGATCTGCGTTACTTTTCCAACTGCCTCCAAACGAGCCTGCTGCAATCGCGCTTCTGCTTCCCTCAGCTGCGCTTCCGCGATTAGGACCTCTGGACTGTTCTGTTGTGCGCGCTCGATAAGCTCTGCGAGCGGTGCATCGCCCGGCGCCTCGGACTTGGAGGTGTCGGCCGGAGCGGCGGTGGGCGCAGGAGCCGCAACCTGGGGATACGCTGCATCCTGCGCAAAGGCGTCAAAAGCGCAAACAAAGACAACCACCGTGATTAGGGCCGCCATTGCATGGTTACGACTGAGACGATTCATGATGTTCCTCCTGCAGGCGCGCCTGCTTCAACGAACGCAATAACCACGTGTCTGCAACGTCAATCGGTTCATTCTTCGGGGGCGGTCCCAGCGAAATGAGACGCCCGTAGCAGCTCAACGCCAAATCCGTGTCCCCCTCTTCAAGCGCTCTATCACCTACCGCTCGCAGCAATTCGACTTGTTCCTTGACCGTCGACGACGCCAAAGCAAGGGCCAGCTTCTCGCGGTCGCTCAGTAGGTTCTCAACGCTGTCCACCTTTGCGCGATCAGATAAATTCGGAGCGATCACCTGTGCGGGTGGCGATGCCGCTAGCTGACGCGGTGCAGCCGGACTTCGCTCGCGGGCTATCAACCACGGAGTCACAACTCCACTGACATACGCCGCCGCCAGCGCACAAAGCAGAAGTACTTTGCGTATGCGACGACGCGTGCGGACGACCGACACCGTGCGCGTCCACACGGCCTCTCTCAGCGCGTCGGGCGCCGTCGCAACATCCCAAGCGCCATCCGGTACGCACTTCCCTTCAACCAATGGTTCATCATCTTCGGAATGCATCGAGCATTCTCCTTATACGATTCGCGAAGTCTGCCTATTCGCTAAGACTTCGTGTGTTCCTGTTCCAATTGTGCGAAAGCTTGCCGAAACGCCGCGCGCGCCCTCGTCAGAAGCGACTCGACCGTCTTCACGTTCTGTCCCCATGTCCGCGCGATTTCCGCCACAGACTGTTCCTGCTCGTACTTCGCGCGAAGCACAATCTGATAGCGATCCGGCAAGGAACCAAGCACCAACGCGAACCGTTCTCCTTCGCCCATCGCGGGTGGCGCAATCGCAGTCCCCGCCGCTATCTCGTGGTTCAGCCGGTTCCGGCGTGCCCACCGGCGTCGATCGTTCGCCAACAACCGGTCTGCGATGCCGCACAGCCAAACGCCGAAGTTTCCTTTGGCGGGATCGAACGCCCGCATCTTCTTGACGGCGACCAGCCAACAGTCCTGAACAATCTCCTGCGTGCGATGAAGGTCACACATCGTTTCCCGATGAACATGCGCAAAGAGAGCGTTGAAGTGGCGCTCGTACAGTACGCGCCACGCTGTCTCGTCGCCGGATAGCGCAGCAGTGCGTAACGCATGCTCGTCTTCGTCAAGGAAATCCGATGACATGTGCCGGTGTCCTGTTACCTCTGTCATTCACCAACTATATTGTCGTATCGCACCAGAATCCTTCGAATTACCCACGGCGCTCTTCCTTCCGCCCGCCTGAGTTCGTGCCTCAATTGGGGTATTTCTCCGCCCAATGCAGACACTTCAGGCGGATGTCTGTGAATTCACGATTGGCGATACCATTGTTTGACAAGGACTTGCGCGGGTTATGGCACTTGGCACACGAGTTGTTATCTGCACCTGAAGAATGAAATAGCTCGCAAGGGAACCAGAACCCCTCGTAATTAACCCGGCGAGCAAGGAGGATTCTATGTCTCGCAAGACCAAGATTGGATTTTGGTTGGCAACGGTAATGATGATTGCCGGCACATCGCTGATTACACTCGGCGGCGCCAACCCCGCACCCGTTCAAGGGCAAGACCACAGTGGAAGTATTGCGGCCGTCGACGCAATGAGCGACGCCTTCGCATACGTAGCGAATCAGACTTCGCCGGCAGTCGTGTTCATTGAGATTCAGAAGACGGTTACGCCGCGACCTGCCTCGTTTTTTGGCCCCGAAGGGTATAGCTTCGGCATCCCGGGATTCTTCGGGCCGATGCCGGGACGCGGCCCTGATAGCATGGGCGATGATGGCCCCGGCCGATACCCGGTGCCTGTCGGCGAAGGTTCCGGATTCATCATCTCGCCCGATGGCTACATTGTCACTAATAATCACGTGACGGATGATGCGGACCGACTCAAGGTCACGCTGGCCGACGGCCGCACGTTCGATGCGAAGCTCGTGGGTGCAGACCCGCAGACCGAGATCGCGCTGATCAAGGTCGAGGCGGAGAATCTGCCCACGGTGAAGCTTGGCGACTCCGATTCGCTGCGTGTTGGCGAGTGGGTGCTGGCCATCGGTAGTCCGTTCGGTCTGAATCACTCGGTGACCTCCGGCATTGTGAGTGCGCGTGAGCGCGGCAACGTTGGTATCGTGGACTACGCGGACTTCATCCAAACCGACGCGGCTATCAACCCCGGCAACTCCGGCGGTCCGCTGCTTAACATGAAGGGCGAAGTCGTCGGCATGAACACCGCTATCGTAAGCCGTGGCGGTGGCAGCAACGGCGTTGGCTTCGCCATCCCCGTCAACATGGTCAAGTCGGTCGTTGACCAGTTGCGCGACCACGGCTCCGTGACGCGCGGATTCCTTGGCGTGGGTATTCAGGAGTTGACGCCCGACCTCGCTCAGTGGTTCGGCATTCCGGACAATCGCGGCGTGCTGATTTCGCAGGTGAGCCCTGATTCGCCTGCTGAAAAGGCGGGATTGCAGCGCGATGACGTCATCGTCGAGATGGATGGCAAGAGTGTGGCCGAAGCGGGCACGTTCCGTAGCCACATTGCCACCAAGAAACCGGGTACGTCCGTTGAGCTGGGCATCCTTCGTAAGGGTGAGCGCATAAACAAGAAGGTCGATTTGGGTAGCCTCGAAGGCAAGAAAATTGCCGCGAACGAGCCCGACACTCAATCCGGCCAGATGGGCCTTGGCATCGAGCTTCAGCCCCTGACCAGCGATATTGCCCAGCAACTTGGATTCGAAGGTGAGTCCGGCGTGGTTGTGGCTGGTGTCGAACCCGGCTCTCCCGCGGCCCGCGCAGGTCTTCGCCCCGGCGCGCTGATCACTGAAGTCAACAAGAAGCCCGTACACAATATCCGCGAGTTCCAGCAGGCGCTGAAAGATGGCGCAAACGGTAAGTCGGCCCTGCTGTTGGTCCGCATGGGTGAAGGATCTCGATACGTTGCGATTGAAACGTCTTAAGCGAGACCATCCTGCTTGAAGTCGGGCCGGCGGCGTATGAGCGCGCCGCTGGCCCGCTTCTTTCTATACCTGTATACTCAAATCTCGCGCAAGGCACGGCCTAGCCGGCCTGTGTTCGCATATCCAAACAAGGCGACGATAGCAGAAGGGGGATGTCCGTATGGGCCGCTCGGAGTCGCGCTGGAACGCGGCAACCGCAAAGCGTCTCGTACCGTTGGCCGGGGCCGTTATCTTCGTAGCCGCTTTGGCCGTGCTACACCACACGCTTCGCGGTATTCACTTCAAAGACATTCGCGCCGCCTTCCACGAAGTACCTCTTACCGCTGTGATTCAATCCGTCGCATTTACCGGTATCAGCTACTTCGTGCTGACCTGCTACGACGCGCTGGCCTTCCGCTACCTGAAGCACAAGATGCCCTACTGGCGAACCATGTTCGCCGCCTATATCGGGTGGTCGCTAAGCAACAGCGTTGGCTACAGTGTGCTAAGCGGCGGCGCCATCCGCCTGCGTCTTTACACCGCGTGGGGCCTGAACGCAATCGAAGTCACCAAGATCGTGACGTTCTGCAGTCTCACTGCGCTGCTCGGATTCATTTCCATGGCAGGCCTGGCGATGACGATCGAGCCTCATGCCTTTCCGCACACGGCGGTGTTACGCGAATCGTTCGTCCGGCCTTTGGGTTTGCTGTTGCTTGCGATTCCTTTCTCGTATCTTGTCGTCTTGGCCTTGCGGCGAAATGCGCTGCTCGTGCGTGGGTGGCAGTTGGAATTGCCGTCGCCGCGAATTGGCGCAGCTCAAATCGTGCTGAGTTGCATCGACCTCTCCCTGGCGGGATCTGTCCTGTACTCTCTTCTTCCAAAGGAATCCACGCTATCGTTTCCGGCCTTTCTGGGCCTTTACGCCATAGCCCTGTTCGCCGGCCTGATTAGCCAGGTTCCCGGCGGGTTGGGTGTCTTCGAAACCGTTCTGATGCTCGCGGTACCTTCCAACGTGCCCCCGGAATCGATGATGGCGTCCTTGCTCATGTATCGCGCCGTATACTACCTCGCGCCGTTGACATCGGCGACACTCGCGTTTGGTCTCTATGAACTAAGGCATCGTTCGCGCGCGCTGGCCCCGCTTGTGCGGGTGTACGGTGAATGGGTATCGCCGATTGTCTCGTATCTGTTCGCTTTCCTGGTCTTTTTGAGCGGCACGATGCTGCTGGTATCCGGCGCAACGCCCCCCGATGCCGCCCGATTCGGGATTATTCGCGACGTACTCCCCTTACCCTTGATCGAGCTATCCCATTTTCTCGGGAGCATCGTCGGTATCTTGCTCATACTCCTGGCGCGCGCACTCCAGCGAAGACTGCGTGCCGCATACTGGCTTTCCATCGCACTCATGGTGTTCGGCGCCCTCTTCTCCCTTCTCAAAGGTTTCGACTACGAGGAGGCAATCATCCTCTCCTTTATGCTCGTTGTCTTTCTGCTAAGCCGAACCTTTTTCTATCGAAAAGCGGCCCTCTTCTCGGGGAGCTTCTCTTTCGGCTGGACCACCGCCGCGTTCATGGTTGTTGTTGCCTCGCTGTGGTTGGGACTCTTCGCCTACAAACACGTCGAGTACTCACACGAACTCTGGTGGAAGTTCACAATGCACGGCGACGCGCCTCGCTTTCTGCGCGCTTCCGTCGGCGTGCTTGTCCTGTGTCTCGCGGCGGGATTTGCGAGACTGCTTAGCGCGCCTCCGCCTAGACCAACATCGCCTTGCGAGGAAGATGCCGCTCGTGCGGCTGCCATCGTGTCGCATTCGCGACAGACCTACGCCACCCTGGCGTATCTCGGCGACAAGTCCTTCATGTTCGCAGACGATTCCGAGGCATTCATCATGTACCGCGCCGAAGCGCGAAGCCTTGTAGCCATGGGAGATCCGGTGGGAGACCCTGCCGCGTATCGTGAGCTCATCTGGCGCTATCTCGAGATGTGCGATCGAATGGGGTCCTGGCCCGTCTTCTATCAAGTCCGTCCGGAGATACTTCCCCTTTACGTGGACGCAGGGCTCAGCCTCATGAAGCTCGGCGAAGAAGGACGTGTCGATTTGCGATCGTTCACGCTCGAAGGAGGACGTCGAAAAGCGGAACGCAATGCCCTGCGGAAACTGGAGAAGGAAGGATGTGAATTTGCCATCGTTCCACAATCGGAAGTGCCTTCCATCATGGAAGATCTTCGGAGCATTTCGGACGATTGGCTGCAATCGAAGAATACACGCGAAAAGCGCTTCTCCCTGGGCCGGTTCAGTGAGGAGTATCTTGTTCACTTCCCGCACGCCGTTGTCCGGCTCGACGGCCGTATTGTGGCGTACGCAAACGTGCTTGCGGGGGCCGAGAACGAAGAGTTGTCTCTCGACCTTATGCGCTACAGGCACGATGCGCCTTCTGGTCTGATGGACTTTCTGTTCCTCAACTTGATGCTATGGGGGAAAGACCAGGGATACCACTGGTTTAGCCTCGGCATGGCGCCGCTCGCAGGTCTGGAGAGCCACACCCTGGCCCCGCTCTGGAGCAGAGTCGGGTCGGTCGTGTTTCGGCATGGTGAGCATTTTTACAACTTCAAAGGACTGCGCCAATACAAGCAGAAATTCGATCCGGTCTGGGAACCGCGTTACCTCGCGTCTCCCGGAGGTTTCGCGCTGCCCCGCATCCTATCGAATGTTGCATCCCTCGTTGCCGGCGGGCCGACAGGCATTGTCCTCCGATGATGAGCCGTGTCGCCGCCGCGCTGCTTGCGACGGGGCTTCCATGCAAATATACTCGCTTCACGAGAACGAGAAGGTTTCGAGAGCCGTTCGGGCGACGTTACGGGGAGGAGCAATCAGTGAGACACATCCGGCAGATTAGCGCGGTTCCGGCATCGGCGTTTGAAGTGCAGCCTAGCATCTTCCTGCGCGTTCTCGATCTTGTGCTCCAACGTGTGGTGATTGCGCAACTGCAACAAAAGAAGACAGACGGGTCAAGCAAATAGTCCGCAATTTGCACCGGCGCGAGTGAGCGCCGACGCAAATTGCTCACGTGCAAGACTTTGAGGTTATGCCATGAGGATTTCTCGCGAGCACACGCTGTCTTCGGAGAGCCGCTTCGATTTTCGCCGCAAGTCTGGCAAACACACTGGTTACGAGACAAGCTCAAGTGTGATCGTGAGAAATCCGGGATAGACCCCGCCTGCCTTGGTGATTATGACTTTCGTTTGCTGAGCGTAGACTGCCTTATTGTGTCGCCGCAGGCTCCAGACTCCGCCAAATCTCCAATCCATCGACGGGATTTGCGGAACCCAAATACAAGTAGCCATCCGGCGTCGATTCCATGGTCCGCCAACCATAGTTGGTCCGGTCGCCCATGCCATTGATAGTCACCGGGAACCAATTGACGCCATCTTGTGTCTTGAAAATGTCCGCACCCGCATCCGTTAACCAATACCACTGATCATAGTCCAGCGGCAGGTCGGGCACATCTCCACTTTGCTCGCCCGTTTGTATGTACGAAATCAATGCGGGCAAGTTGTCGAGCAACCATGACAATACGGTGCCTTGGTCCCACGTCCCCGCATAGAGCCAGCCATCGTGCTCTTCCATCCACCAGCAATAGGAATTCGTGAAGAAGTTGAAACCCGATTCATAGCCGGATAGCGACTGCGGCCCTACCACGGTTTCCCATTCATCTTGCTCGTTGATGCGGATAATGTCGCACCCTTTGAAACCGCTCGCCTGAGCCGGATTAAATCCGAAGAAGATGATGCTGCCAACGTAGAGCTGGCCCTTGAAGATGCACGGCGTTCCCGCAATCTCGTTTCGCGTGTCGGTGGCGCCGTGGTCAACGACCTTTATGGCGCCGTTCTTGTCTGGACCTTCCAGCTTCCAGATCTCATACCCTTCTTTGTCATTCTTCGTGCCCGCATAGAGCCAGTCGTTGTATGAGATCAGGAACTCGATTCCCCGGTTGTTGGGATTGCCGAAACCATTCTGCATGAGGGGCGAGAAGTTCACGCCATCACTCGATACCCAGATCTCGCCGGGAGGCGGCTCGTCCTCGTATGTGTCATACGCATACGCGAGGTACATCTTTCCATTGTGCTCCGCGAAGTAGCGAATCGATGCGCCGCCCTCGCCGGTTGTAAACACCGATTCCCACGATCCGGGATCTCCGGTGCGCGACCGCCACAACCTCGATTCAAGTCCTTGCGTCGCCACATAGAGATAGTCCGCGCGCACGTCGTTTTTCGCGGGGTCAACTGCAGCATGGTAAATGCCCATGAACCGGAATCCAGTCGTCAGGTATTCCCCTTCGTTCTCTACGTCCCGGTAATCGAACACGCGTTCCCATACTTCAGGTCCCAAGTCAGGGCGATGCCGCCGAATCTCGGGCGGACGTACGGGCGCGTCAGTGATTTCGCCGCCGGCGATCAATGTCCCGAAGTAGAAACCGATCAGCCCCGCAATGTTGTTGCCAGTGCCGACATACACGTAACCATTCTCTGCTCCCTCGGCCCTGAAATAGCGCATGGCCCAAGCGTAGCTGTTGATGTCTTCCGCATTGTCGGAAGCGTCAAATCCGTTTTGGCTGACCTTGATGAAATCTCGCGCCCCCAATCCTCCCGACTCACATTGAGGCAGCAGCATGCTGCACGAGAGAATCACCGCCAACGCGGCTAGGTTGCGCCCGTGAAATCCCTGCCATTTTGAGAAGCGTGTTTCCGGCATTTTGTGCTCCCCCTTCGTTGTGGAAGGTTTCCCCGCGGCGACCTTGGCTGCCGCAGACCTACAATACTCCGAGAGAGGCGTCTGAGAAAAGGGGATACTGCCGCCGATGCGGTGGGGCTTATGCCTTCCGAACGTGGGCTGTGCCTTGGTGGAGGTATATCCAGCGGTGAGCGCGCTGGCCAAGGGCGTCGTCATGGCTCACGATAACCAAAGTCACTCGGTCATCTTCGTTTAATTTCCAGAGCAATTCGATAATTCCGCCGCCGGTGCGTTCATCGAGATTCCCGGTGGGCTCGTCGGCAAGCACAACGCTCGGCCTGTTGAACAGGGCGCGTGCAATCGCCACTCGCTGCTGTTCACCGCCGCTAAGCATGCCGGGTTTGTGCGTCATGCGCTCGGTGAGCCCCACTTTCGCAAGCAATTCTTCGGCGCGTTCTCGACAATCTTTACGCCGCTTGCCCATGCTGATGGCAGGCATCATCACGTTCTCAAGCGCCGTGAATTCCGGGAGCAGGTGGTAGAACTGAAACACGAAACCGACTTGTTCGTTTCGGATGCGGTTCACTTCGGCGCGGCTCGTCGTCAGCAGCGACTTGCCTCGGAACAGTACCTCGCCCCCCGTGGGCCGGTCCAGCGTCCCCATGATGTGCAGCAACGTGCTCTTGCCCACGCCCGAGGGGCCGCTGATGGCGAGGATCTGTCCTTCGTCAACGACCAGGTCTAGCCCTTGAAGGATGCGAAGCTCGCGCGTTCCATCGTGGTAGACCTTGTCCACCTTTACGCATTCGATGATGTGGTTACTTGCTTCCGTGCTACTCATAGCGCAACGCATCCACCGGATCGAGGCGCGACGCGCTCCACGCCGGATACAGGGTTGAGATGAAGGTGAGGGCCACCGCCGATCCCACGATGAACGCGATATCGCGGGGGACAATCGATACCGGAATGTGGTCAAAATGATAGATGACCGAGTTGAAGAGATCGACCCCAAGCATCCACGCGATGGCGCTTGCGACGGGATTCAGGTTGTGGGCCAGAATGATTCCTCCCACGAGTCCTACCAGCGTGCCGCCCATTCCGATATAGAATCCCTCAAGCATGAACAGTTGGATGATGGTGCGCGTACTCACACCCAATGTCCGCAGGATGCCAATGTCTCGCTTCTTTTCCATCACGACCATGATCAGTGTGCTCGTAATATTGAAAGCCGCCACGAGAATGATGAACAAGAGTATGATGAACATGGCCACCTTCTCTTGCTTGAGCGCTTCGAAGAAGAACTGATTGCTGTCGTACCACGTCGTCGCGATATAGCCGTATTCGTCTTCGATACGCTTTGCGATTTCTCTCGCCTTCAACGGTTCTGCCAGCATGCAACGAATTCCATCCACGCCCTGCTGGTGCTTGATCTGCTGCGCCGTTTCGAGAGTCACGTATCCGTATACGGCATCGTAATCCGACATTTGCGCTTGCGACAGACCGCTGACCGTAAGCCATTTAGTCTGCGCGGCCACTTTGCCCAACGGCGATGGGCTGTCTCCGGGCGTGATGACTCCCACCTCGTCGCCCATATACACGCCGATGTTCTGCGCGAGGATGTAGCCCAGTACGATTTCATTCTTCTTGGGCAGACTTCCCATCCCGAATTGGCGCCCGCGTTCTGCCGTCAGGTTTTCAGCGAGATTCGAGACTTCGAGTTCTCTTTCCACGTCGATCCCGATGACGAACCCGGCCTCGTAGTCGTTGGGTGAGCCTCCCATGCGCCTCAGCACCGACTTGATCTGAATGAACGGACTCGCAGCGCGTATCTCCGGACAAAGCCTTCGCACCGCCGTAATGACTTCATCGGGATTATCGATAGGACTGCCGTCGAGACTCGAAATCTGAAGGTGGGCATTGTTGCCCATGATGGCCGCGGTCAACTCTTCGTCGAAGCCCGTCATTACGCTCATCACCACGATCAGCGCCATGACGCCGACACTCACGCCGGCGATAGAGATGATCGTGATCAAATTGACGAAACGCGATTTGCGTTTGCCGCGCAAGTACCGGGCTGCTACGAATGCTTCAAACCGCATCGTGTTATCCAAGTGGCCGCAGCAGTGGGAACAGAATGACTTCGCGAATTGAGGCAGAGTCCGTCAACAGCATCGACAATCGGTCAATGCCGATGCCCAATCCGGCCGTCGGCGGCATACCGATTTCCAGCGCCGTAATGAAATCCTCGTCCAGGTGCTGGGCTTCTTCATCACCGCCCTCGCGCTGCTTCAATTGGTCCATGAACCGCTCGCGCTGATCGATGGGGTCATTCAATTCGGAGAACGCGTTGCAGAGCTCAAGCCGGCCGATGAAAACCTGGTAGCGCTCGGTCAATGCCGGATTTCCGCGCTTCTTCTTCGCAAGCGGCGAAATCTCGATGGGATAGTCGTAGAGGAAAGTGGGCTGTACGAGTCTGGGCACGACACGCGCGCTCATGACCTCGTCCACAATCTTTCCGTATCCCATAGTCGGGTCAATCTCCACGCCGATGCTCTTGGCAAGCTTCGCGGCTTCGTCCCGGTCGCGAGTCGTCTCCAAATCGATCCCCGCGTACTCGCGAATGGCATCATGTAATTTAATGCGTTTCCACGGGCGAGTCGCATCGATGGTCTCGCCCTGGTAGTCGAACGTTAGGCCGCCGGTCGCGGCTTCGATGGCCGCGCAGAACAGCTCCTCCGTTTCTTCCATCAATCCCATGTAATCCTGGTACGCCTCGTAAAGTTCCATCATCGTAAATTCGGGATTGTGGCGCGTGTCCACGCCCTCGTTGCGGAAGTTGCGGTTAATTTCGAAAACCCGCTCAAATCCGCCGACGATAAGCCGCTTGAGATAGAGCTCCGGCGCAATGCGAAGGTACAAGTCCGTGTCGTACGTGTTGTGATGCGTGATAAAGGGACGCGCCGTTGCGCCGCCGGGAATCGGGTGCAGCATGGGCGTCTCCACTTCCAGAAAACCGCGCGCCGTCAGGAAGTTCCGAATCGCATCGATAATGCCGATACGTTTCCGGAACTTCGCAAGCACTTCGGGGTTGGCCACCATGTCGAGATAGCGCTGTCGGTACCGCGTCTCGACGTCGGTTAGACCGTGGTACTTCTCAGGCAAAGCGCGAATCGACTTGGAGAGCAGTTCGTAGGAGTCCACGAACAGCGTGACTTCCCCCGTGCGCGTCCGGTGTACTTCGCCCTTGGCGCCCACGAAGTCGCCGAGATCCATGTCGAACACGGTCTGAAACGCTTCTTCACCAAGTTTCTTCTGATTGAAGTAGAGTTGTATCTGTCCGCCTTCGTCGCGAATGTTGGCGAAGATGCTCTTCCCGTGATCGCGAAACGAGATCATGCGTCCGGCAAGGGTCGCGGGCAAGCTCGCCGTCTCGCCTTCTGCCACGGCCTTCTCCGCTTCTTCGAATTGCGCGCGCGCGCTGGCTATGGTGCTCGACCGCGCAAACGAATAAGGGTATGGCTCGATGCCCTTTCCGCGAAGGCGCTCGAGCTTTTCGAGGCGGTGCCGCAGCAGTTCCTGTTCGGTCGAATGATGTGCGTCGTCGGACATGAGATTAACTTACGCCTTTCCGTTCCAGCTTCCACTTCAGGAAGCCTGCAATGAAGATATCCAAATCACCATCCAGGACTCGGTCCACGTTACTGGTCTCGACGTCCGTGCGGTGATCCTTGATGAGTTGATACGGGTGGAGCACGTAGCTTCGAATTTGGCTGCCCCACGCAACTTCCTGCTGGCCTTCCCGCAAGGCGAGCCGCTCCACTTCTTTCTTCTGCATTTCGATGTCGTAGAGTTTCGCTTTCAACATCTGCAAGGCCGTGGCGCGGTTGCGGTGTTGCGATCGCTCGATCTGGCAGGCAACCACAATGCCGGTGGGCAAGTGGGTCAAGCGAACCGCCGAGCTGGTCTTGTTGACCTTCTGACCGCCGGGGCCGCTCGAGCGAAACACGTCCATCTTGAGCTCTTCTTCTTTGATCTCAATCTCGATGTTGTCGTCGACCTGGGGAACCACTTCGATGGCCGCGAACGACGTGTGCCTGCGCTTATTGGCGTCGAAGGGCGAGATCCGCACCAGCCGGTGCACGCCCGCCTCCGATTTCAGGTTGCCGTACGCAAAAGGTCCATCGACGATAATTGTCGCGCTCTTCAGACCGGCCTCGTCGCCTTCCTGGTAGTCGACGACTTCGACATTGAATTCGTGCCGCTCGCAGCATCGCGTGATCATGCGGTACAGCATCGACGCCCAATCGCACGATTCCGTGCCGCCTGCGCCGGGGTGTACGTTGATGATGGCCGCTTTCGAATCGCGCGGATCGGTGAACAGGCTGCTGATCTCGAGTCGATCGAGTTTCTCGCCCAAGTCTGCCGCCAGGGTCGACAATTCTTTCGCCATCGACTCGTCGTTCTCCGACTGCGCCAGTTCCACCAGCACTTGCGCATCTTCGATTTCGTGATGCAGCGAATCGGGAGCCGCAATCAGGTTCTTCAATGCCTTCAGCTTCTGTAGAACCTTCTGCGCCGCTTCCGGGTCGTCCCAGAAATTCGAGGCGCTCATCTGCTCTTCGATTTCGGCGATCTGCGCTTTCGTGCCGTCTACACGCAAGCTCTTCCGCAATTGCGAGAGTCGATCCGCATATTCCTTGAGCTTCGTGAATTCTTCTTCATACATATCGGTATATTACCTGCCTCATATCATTTGCGCGTTTGGCATGCCCTTGACGTGAACGTCTGGCTCAAAGCACGAACAAGGGAACGGCCATATAGTATAGGAACGGCGCCGCGAACAGGAACCCATCGCAGCGATCCAACACACCGCCGTGCCCGGGAAACACGTGCCCCGAATCCTTCAGTCCCGCATCGCGCTTTAAGCACGATTCCGCAAGGTCGCCTACTTGCGACGCTACCGACAGCACCGCGCCCGCGTACAGGTAGCGCGGCAGCGTCCAATCGGGTATGGCGGTCATGCGTACGTCTTGTCCTAGCCAGTACAGGATAGCCATGCCAAGGACAGAGCCGAATAGACCCGCGAATGCGCCTTCCCACGTCTTGCCGGGACTCGCTTTCGGCGCAAGTTTGTGCTTGCCGATTGCCCTTCCCACGAAAAAGGCTGCGGTGTCAGTCAGGATTACGGACACAAACAGTAGCATCACGAGGCCGGGACCCTGCCCTGGAATGCCGTGAATGAGCACAATGTGTGCGCCGAACCACCCAAGGTATATGAGACCGAATATCGTTCCCGCGAGACCCGCGACCGCGTGTTGCCCACGCACAACGTGCAGCGCGGCTACCAACAAGCAGCCTCCGTACAAGAGAAAATTTGTGAGCGTGAGGCTTCCGAAATATCCGCTGAAGGCGATGATCGTGCCCGCAAGCATGCCACCGATGGTCTCGGGCGAAATCTGACGCGCTCGCGCGATCGCGAACAGTTCGTATAGTCCCACCAGTACGAGCGCACTGACCAACACGGCAAACAACAAGTGCATCGAGGGTGCCCAAATCGCATACAGGAATACGGAGAGAAGGATTGCGGCGGTGATGGTGCGCACAAGTACGGAGTGATCGAAGAGTCTTTGGCCCATGATCAGCGGCCGCCGAACCGGCGCTTGCGCGATTGATACTCCGCGATGGCCGCATACAAGTGCGGCTTTCGGAAATCCGGCCACAGGACATCGGGCGCGACGATTTCCGCATACGACAACTGCCACATCATGAAATTGCTCAGTCGCAATTCCCCGCTGGTCCGAATCAGCAAATCCGGATCGGGCAGATCGGCTTGGTACAGGTATTTTGCGAACAACGCCTCGTCCACATCATCCGGTTTTATCTTGCCTGCAAGGGCATCTCGCGCAATTGCCTTTGCCGCATCCGAGATTTCGGCTCGCGCTCCATAATTGATGGCAACGTTCAGGCGCATGGACTTGTTGTTCTTGGTCCGTTCCATGGATGCGCGCAGGTCCTGAACAGCTTTCTCGGGAAGCCCTTCCATACGGCCCATGATCGTTACCCGTATGTCTTCCTTGTGAATATTCTCCAACTCCATGTGCACATACCGGCTGAGCAGGCGAAACAAGGCGTTGACTTCCGTTTTGGTTCGCCGCCAGTTCTCGGTCGAGAACGCGTAAAGCGTCAGCACTTCGATGCCGCCAAGTTCGCGGCACGCCTCCACGATGGCCCGCACGCTCTTTGCGCCCGCTTCGTGACCGGCTGCTCTACTCAAACCCTGACGGCGAGCCCACCGGCTATTGCCATCCATGATGACCGCAATATGCCGGGGCAAACGCTTCGGATCGATTTCGGGAAGTTTGGTGCTCATTGGGATAAGGATATTACATCCGCTTTCGGTACGCGCACTGCCCGTGCCACGCGCCCGCCCCTGTATGCGGCGGTTGTCCCGTATTGACGCAGTCTTCGTAGAGGCAGATGTTCCGCGAAGAACATCGCCGGTTCCGCGAAGGCTACACCTCCATGATCTCTTCTTCTTTGGCCTTCAGTATCGCGTCGATGTGCGCGATTGTGTCGTCGGTAACCTTCTGCACGGCCGCCGTGAGTTTGTGCGCGTCGTCCTCGGGAAGCTGACCTTCCTTCTGTTCTTTCTTGATCTCTTCGACGACGTGGCGGCGAATGTTGCGAACGGCGACTCGGGACTCTTCCGCGATTCGGCTCACGTGCTTTACCAAGTCGCGCCGGCGCTCTTCCGTCAATTGCGGAATCGGAATGCGGATGATCTTTCCATCGTTGGACGGCGTCAGTTCGAGGGGAGAGGCAAGAATCGCCTTCTCGATAGCGCCAATCTGCGACTTGTCCCAGGGGGTAATCGTAAGTAGGCGCGCCTCGGGTGCCGAAACCGTGCCCACCTGGTTGAGCTTCATCTTCTGTCCCCACGCATCCACTTCGATCGAGTCCAGCAGCCCCACCGAGGCGCGTCCCGTACGAATGTGAATGAACTCATGTTCGAGGGCCTCGACGCTCTTCTCCATCTTGGCCTTTGCCTCTTTCACGAGTTTGTGCTCCATGCTCAATCTCCTTTCACGATCGTCCCGATAGGTTCCCCCTGGACTGCCCTCAGAATACTGCCCGGTTGCGTCAAATTGAACACGAGAATCGGCAACCGGTTTTCCCTGCACAACGATATCGCCGTCGCGTCCATGACTCGCAGGTTGCGCGCAAGCGCCGTCGTGTACGACAACTCATCATACTTCGTAGCGTTGGGGTTTTTCACCGGATCGGCATCGTACACCCCGTCGACCTTGGTCGCTTTCATGAGGATCTCCGCGCCGATTTCGTTCGCGCGCAGAGCCGCCGCCGTGTCCGTGGTAAAGAAGGGATTGCCCGTGCCCGCTCCAAAGATGACAACACGTCCCTTTTCCAGGTGACGAATCGCCCGCCGGCGAATGTAGGGTTCCGCGACTGGGCGCATCTCGATGGCCGTCAACACGCGCGTTCCAACGCCCACGTGTTCCAGGACCGCCTGCAAGGCCAAAGCATTGATGACCGTCGCCAACATGCCCATATAGTCGCCCGTGGGCTGGTCGAGGCCCGCATGTTTGCCCTGTGCGCCGCGGAAGATGTTACCACCCCCGACGACGAGCGCCACTTCGACTCCCTGCCTTCGGACTTCCGCAATTTCCTCGCAGAACCGGTTCACGGTGTCGAAGTCGATGGTGTCCGTGCCCGACCCTTCGAGCGCTTCACCACTCAGTTTGAGCATGACCCGCTTATAGACGGGATTGGCCACCGTTGTCCCTCCGCTAAGTCCAAGGCGTGCCTGGGACGCTTCCTAACAATTCGCTTCTCTATGGGGCAGCACCCCCAGACAAGTCTGGGGGTGCCCAATACAACAAATACAAACGAGAGACTTAGATGGCTTCGCCGAGTTGGAAGCGCGCAAACCGGCGGATGTCGATCTTCTCGCCGACCAGACCGCTCAACTCTTTTGCCAACTCTTCCACCGTGCGATCCGGATCGCGCACGAACGGCTGCTCCATCAGGCACACCGTCGAATACCACTTCGAAAGCTTGCCTTCGGCAATCTTCTCGCACACGTTCGCGGGCTTACCGGTTTCGGCGGCCTGCTTCACGTAGATGTCTTTCTCTGCCGCGATGGCCGATTCCGGCACGTCTTCGCGGCGAACCCACAACGGCGACGCCGAGCAGATCTGCAGACAGATATTCTTGCAGAACTCCTGGAACTTCTCGCCGCGGGCCACGAAGTCGGTCTCGCAGTTCACTTCGACAAGCACGCCAACTTTTCCGCCCAAGTGGATGTACGACGTGACCGCGCCCTCTTTCGCGGCGCGATCCGCGCGCTTCGACGCGCTGGCCATGCCCTTCTCGCGAAGCCACACCACGGCCTTATCGAAATCACCGCCGGACTCTCCCAGCGCGCGCTTGCAATCCATCATTCCAGCGCCCGTCGCATCACGAAGCGACCTTACCATTTCCGAAGTTATCTCGGCCATGAACTACTCGTCTCCTTCCGTGTCATTGGACTCATCATCCGCCGCTGCCACTGCCGCCGCATCGGCCTCTTCTTCCGCGGCATCACCCGCTTCCTGCGCATCCGCCGAAGCGATGCGGCGCACGCGCGGACCCCGCTGTGGCATTTCGGCACGTACCTTCTCGAAGTGTGTACGGCCTTCGATGGCCGCATCCGCGATGACCGAGCAGAACAGACTCACGGCGCGAATCGCGTCGTCGTTGCCGGGGACAGGAATCGGGACTACGTCCGGGTCAGCATTCGTATCGACCACGCCGATGGCCGGAATGCCAAGGCGTTCGGCTTCGCGAACCGCAATCGCTTCCTTCTTCGCGTCGATGACGAAAATCACGCTGGGAAGCCCCGGCATGTTCTTGATGCCGTCCAGGTTCTTCTTTAGTTTCGTAAGCGAGCGGCGGATCTTGGCGGCTTCCTTCTTCGACAACTTATCCAACGCGCCACTCCGCTCCATCTCCTCGATGCGAAGCAGTTTGCGGACGCTGCTGTTCAACGTCTCGAAGTTCGTCAGCGTGCCGCCGAGCCAGCGGTTGTTGACGTAGTACATACCGCAGCGCTGCGCTTCGCGCGCCACCGGTTCCTGCGCCTGCTTCTTGGTGCCGACGAACAGGACCGTGCCGCCCTTCGACACTGCGTCGCGCACGAAGATGTACGCTTTCAGCAACTGACGGAGGGTCTTCTGAAGATCAATGATATAGATGCCGTTGCGCTGGCCGAAGATATACGGCCCCATTTTGGGATTCCAACGGCGGGTTTGGTGGCCGAAGTGAATACCGGCCTCCAACAGTTGTCGCATTGTCACGACAGGCATGCAGAGTTCTCCTCTTGGGTTATACCTCGGGGTCCGGCGATCAATCCGCCGAAGGCGGACACCCTGATCGCACAAATGGGTGGACCCCTGTGAATTTGGGAACGCAGAACAATAGCATGCGAACGCCTTCTGAAGCAAACGCGAATTCGGCGTTCCCGTTGCGTTCCATTCTTCCTCCGTGCTATAAAAAGGGTCCTATCCAGTAGCGCTCGTGGGCTTACCGGACACGAAGCCAGACGTGTCCTCCACGGGGAGAGAATTCCGGGCCGAGAAAGGGTTGTGCCCGTTGATCGCGTTTGACGATAGCGTCTCCCGGAAATGCCGAGATCCCCATTATCCGTACATATTTTCCCTCGTCGTGTCGTGTCCAATACCGGTTGCGGCGTCGTTTCTGCAACTCTTACCCTACTGAGGCTTGCAGCATGTTTATCGAAGGCGTTCATACCATTACCTACCGGTTCAGCCGGCCGGTCACACTCGATCCCTACGTGCTCCGTATCCGCCCCCGCTGCAACGGCACGCAGCACCTTGCGCACTTTGCGCTGCACATCGAGCCGGAACCTGCCAGGCTGTCCCACGGTATCGACTTGGAGGGTAACGCGGCCAGCCAGGTCATTTTCGAAAACGCCACGGACAGACTTGTCTTCGTAACGGAGTTTACCGTACAGACCCTTCGTACGGACCCCTACGATTTCGTGATCACCGACGCAGGCGCTCTGGCAGTCCCCATGCGCTACCGAGAGGACTTATTTGATTCGCTTGCCGCGTATCGAAAGCGTGTTGCCTCCAGCGATCCGGTCGAGCGGTTTGCTCGCGGCATAGCCTCCGAATGCAGCTTCAACACGATGACGTTCCTCACGCGCCTCAACGATCGGCTCTGGAGTATGTGCGACAAGGAAATCCGGCCCGAAGGCGATCCGTTTATGCCCGAGAAGACGCTTACGGAACGCCGAGGCTGTTGCCGGGATCTCGCGGTGCTTTTCATGGACGCATGCCGCGCCGTCGGCATCGCCGCGCGTTACGTCAGCGGCTATCATTGGGAGGGCGACCCCGGACGTTTTCGACGATATCTGCATGCGTGGGCAGAGGTCTACATCCCTGGGGGAGGGTGGCGCGGTTACGATCCCTCGCGTGGGCTTGCCGTCGCGGACGCGCACATCCCGTTGGCTGCGGCCTCGAGTCCTCGCGACGCCGTACCTATCAAAGGCGCCTATCGAGGCATCGACATTTCCGTTGAGGTGAGCACGCAGATTGACCTGTCTCTGAGCCAAGGGGTCGGCGCTTCCGCGGAGTGAAAGGCGAGTTTTCAGACGGGACCGCGCTGTGCAGGAAGTCGTCGTGGCATGAAAGGGCCGCGAATTCGGTCTTTTTGGTATCCTGGTCTCTGCAAGACTAGTACGGTAACATTCTGGGCTGTGGATAAGCGCCCTACATCCTGCCGCCGCCAAATCCAATCAGGCTCCCCGGATCCCGTAACGGAGGGCGACACTAGTGTGCAGTGCTTAAGTTATTTAATAATAAGACTTTGCGCGATGTAGGCCATCCCTCTCCAGGATGCCAATTTTGATTTGTCAAGAGGGTAGTTGCTTCGTGTATTTGGTTGTGGATAATCTGTGGATAACTTCTCGAAAAGCGCGCCGCTCTGCCATAGCACAGAGCGAAATGCCCGCATTTTCGGCGTTTTTCGGCTGTTTGAGCAGACGGTCTAGTGAGCGCCCAAGTGCTTGATACTGTCGAGACGCGGCACGGAATACGTGCCCATCAACATCTGATCCAGGATGCTCACGTCCGTGGCATACGTGTGGGCCATTTCAAGCGTGATGATCCCCTGCTTGTACAGCTTGAACAGGTAGTTCTCGAACAGCCACGAATGCGATACGGTCTGCTGCATGCCCACTCGAATCGCGTCCGTGTTGCCTTCGAGGATCGAGTCGTTGATCGGCTTGATGTCGTTGAAAAGCACTTCGATGGTCGGTATGCGGCCGCCGCCAATTTTGGGCACCAGTCTCTGGCAAATGATACAGCGCACGCAGTCGCGCAATTGCAGTTTCACCAAATCGCGTTCGACGGGATCGAAGAAGCTCACCACGCGGTTCACGACTTCCGATGCCGTGTTGCTGTGCAGCGTACTAATCACCAGGTGTCCCGTCGCGGCCGCGCTAATGGCTGACCGGATCGTGTCCGCGTCGCGCATTTCGCCAATCACGATCACATCCGGGTCGTGCCGCAGCGCGCCCGTGACCGCCGAGAAGAAGCTCGGCGTGTCGCTTCCGGTGTTGCGCTGCGAAACCACCGACTTCTTGTTGTGATGGACGTATTCGACCGGATTTTCGATCGTAAGGATATGCGAGGTGTGGTTCGAGTTGATGTAGTCGACCATGGCCGCCACCGTGGTCGACTTACCGCTGCCTGTCATACCCGTGAGCAGCACCAGTCCGTGATGCATTGTCGAAAGCTGCTCCATCAATTCGGTGGGAATGCGCAATTCCTCGAATGACGGAATCCGTTCCGGCAAGAATCGGAACGTGCAGTGCGGGGCGCCCGCCTTGATGAAGCACGAAACGCGCGAATACCCCAACCCGACCTGGTGGAAATTGAAACTGGCCTGGCGGTTCTCCTGAAAATCCTGCCAATCGCGGTCTGAGGCCACTTCACGAATCAACGCATTGATCTGCGCCGATGATAGCTTCCCCAACAAATCCGACGTACGCATCTCGCCGTCCACGCGAAACACCGGCGGATAACCGGGGGAAACGTGCACGTCGCTTGCCTTGTACTCGACCATTGCCTGGAACAGAAGCTCCGTACTGATGTGGTCGAGCCGGTATTTTTCGCCGTGGAGACGCCACACTTCGGGTAGCGGGATCGACGTGTGGAATTTGTCGACGGTCTCTTTGACCTTGTCCGGGTCTTTCTTCCCGTCCACGGGAAGCACGAGCGTCCAGCAGCCTTCTTCTTCCGTCAGCGAGCAAAGGTCGCCACAGTCCTTGGCCAGGGTCTGCATCAGCTCCAGAGCGCGGCCTTTTACGTTCGCTTTCACCTTGTAGCGTTCGAATTCCGATTCGAACTCGTCGCGCTCCGCGGTGATTTCTATGGATGGCGCCCGGGCGACAATCTTCCTTGGCAGGCCTTCTTTTTCGACCAACTCCTTTTCGCACAAGGCGATGATGTCGCGAATGCTCTTCTGGTTACCAACACCCAGGATCCATTCCGCCATGAGCTTTCTCCCCTGATTGCTGACTCCAGCTACTACGGAGGCGCCCCCAAGACCTGCAACGGCTAGCTATCTTACCCCGGCCTTTTAAAATGCGTCAACAATGTTTTGATAAATAATAATTATAAGACAATTGAAATCGCGCAAATTAAATACCTTATGTGTAGGTTTGCCAGTCTGTCTCCCTGAACCGTACTCACTTAGCGCAAAACGAGACTCGCCGGAGCGTAGGCGCCCAGCGATAGGGTCAACGCATTGTTAACAATAGGGATAGGCGACTGATTGGGCAATGGTTCACCGCGTAACGTAACCGGTTGCGCGTGCTTGGCGCCAAGGCTTTCCGGCAGCGTGACTACGACATCGCCTGACACGCCGCCCTGTTCCCAGACCCGCAATACGGTCCCTTTCCCGTCCGGGTTTGGGCCAAATGCTGTAACCGCGACGCCTTTGCGCGAGAGGGTTATCCCCGCCTGCGTGGGCGGCAAGGAACCTGGCCGGGCGGTGGAACGGGCTGCCGCGAGGGGGAACCGGGCCTCCATCGACGGCGAGTACAAGGCCGGTTCAGACGCGAACTTCTCGAAGGCCCAGATTCGGACCCGTGAACTCATGCGCCGGCCGTCACCGATCCACGCCGCGAAATTCGTCCGCCATTGGTTGTTGTAGAGGTTCACGTAGACACACGGCTTATCCGGCACGTAGCGCGCATCGAATTTGTACTCGCCGGGCTCGCCCAGGCTGACCAAGGGCGAATCGAGCGGACAGACCGCCACGCCCGCACCCGAGGAGCCGTCGTACACGGCGACGCCGGTATCAACCCACGAGAAGTGGTAGTTCGCATTCTCGACCGTCATATCCTTGGCAACATCGAGGTCGGCGCCAAGGCGTCCCAGCCGGAACGTGGGGTTCGCGCACGCGAACGGCAAGCACATCCAACCCGCTTCCGGCCACCCGTCCGGTTGCTTCTGCCACGCGATTTCGAGGTCAGCCACGGGCGTCTCCCCCGATAGCCTCAATCGGATGGATACCTGCTGCGGTTGGCCCGGACCCGGAATCGCACCCGTCATTGTTGCGCTCACGTCGATGGACGAAGTCTCGACCGTCAGGGTCATGTCAGCCGGAAACGCGCTGCTGTAGGTACTGTCCTGCGGCATGTCATACGCGGAGAACATGAGCTTGTGCATTTCGTACTGCGGATAGAGCGATTTGGCCGTCCAATCGGCGAGCTGCTTGTAGCCGAAACGCTCGTATAGGTATTGCCCGAAGCCCTGGGGCGCGGAGGGGTCCACCAACTCACGGCCCGACCGTTTGTCGATCAGGCTCGCAATGCGGCCACGCTTCGGATCGAGCGTCGCCTTGAAGAACGGACTCTCGATGACACCGTTCGACACATCCGCGGCCAGCGCGATGGGCGCAGCTTGCTCTCCGGACACCACGTAGGTCCGGTAACCCATTGGCGGGATGTCTTTGGCCACAAACCGGATGACCCGATACGGCGTCTCAAGCCCTGGCCCCACCTTCGCAAAAGGAACCAACGGCCCGCCGTCTACCGGTTTCAACGAATTGCCTTCGGGCAAATGGAACACGTTCAGCGTGACTTCGCCGTCGCGCGGCCACGCAAGCGGATTGTAGACGACGATGCGCGGCTCGTCGACGCTTACACTGTCGGCGAGGGTCATCATCGCCTCTTTGTACGGCCCCTCAACGAGCCGGCTCGCCTCGTCAATCGAACTGGCCTTTTCCCGCCAGGATTCTTCCATCACCTCGAAGTTGGGCGGAAGCCCGCGCTGCCACAGCGCGTCCCACGCTTCTCCATACGGCATCTTGACGTAGTGCTGATTGGCGAGTCCGAACGTGTGCTCGCTGAACCGCATGCTTTGGATATAAGCCTCGGACACGGCGTCGCTAACGCTTGGAAGATACACGCCCCAGCATTTCTCCAAGTGGGTCAACTGGTCCAACGCGCCAATTGTGGGGCGGGTGTTGTGCGCGCGCTTGCAGGCTTCGGGCATGCTCATGACGCCGTATATCCACGGGTCCGGGATGTCGCTGCGCACAACGGGCAGACCGCTCAAGTCCTCTTTCAAGATGCGGTTGGCAAAATCGTCCAGCGACCCCACCTTGGCTTCGATGCCGCGGCTGCGGTAGAACTCGATGTCCTTCTTGACCGTGTCGGGCGCGGGCGGACCCTGGTTGTCGCCGGTCATGTTGATGTAGACCCACGTTTTGTAGGGCCAGTCCTCAGGCGGCAACGGCTCGCTGCCGTATCCATTGTTGTACAAGGTCAGCAAACGCGAACCGTCCGGGCCTTCCCACCAGAACATCAAGGGCAGATTGAACGTCATGTTCACCAGCGGACCGCCCATGTGGTAGAACCGGATGCCCGCGTGCGTGAATAGCGTCGGAATCACCCACGACTGACCGGGCACGTCCGACATTTTCGCGGATGTGGACAAGGGGAGTCCGTACTTGCGGTCCAACGCCGATGAGACTCCCAAGCCGCGCACCAGGCCTTCCAGCTCCGCAGTCTCCGTATGCGTCGTGAACGGATATGCGTGCACGACGAGACTGCCGTC
>JAIBAQ010000072.1 GCA_019695095.1 Candidatus Hydrogenedentota bacterium | reverse complement strand
GCCAAAAGGAAAGCAAAATCGTGCGCGAGACCGAAGCGGACGCCACAGCGTTCGTCGTGTGCCGCCACTTCGGAGTTCATGCCGACACCGCCGATTACTTGCTTCTCTATGACGCCACGCCCGAAGTTCTTTTGGCCCGAATGGAGACCATCCGCGACACAGCGGCTGCAATCATCGCGGCCATCGAGCAGGAAATCGGGACGCTGTCCGGCGATCCCGACAACGTTTGAAACAGCCTAAACCAACGGAGGAATTTGACATGCCTACCAAGCAACGAACGAAGGAAAAAGACAAGCCCGTCCAAGAGATACGCTTGGGCAAAATCAAGGCCGCCATCTGGGCCAACGAGACCGACAAGGGCGTTCGGTACAACGTCACTGTGAGCCGTCTCTACAGGGACGGACAAACCTGGAAGAACTCATCGAGCTTCGGCCGGGACGACTTACTTCTCGCGAGCAAGGTGCTTGACCGGGCGCATAGCTGGATTATTGCAACAACCCAGAAGGCGCAGTCGCCCGCACAGGCGCAGCCATGAACGTCACCGCCAAGTTCTCGCTCGGCCAAACGGTGATCACCCGGAACGCATTGGAGACATTGCACCCGGAGGACGTGCCCACCAGTATGGCCCGCCATCACGCTGGCGACTGGGGCGATCTCTGCGATGAAGATCGCCAGACCAATGACCGCGCGCTTGCGCACGGAGGCAGGCTCTTCTCCGCTTACCACGACCGCAACGGGACCAAGTTCTACATCATCACGGAATGCGATCGCTCCGTGACCACCGTCCTCTTGCCCGAGGACTATTGACTTGAATTACCCAACTGCGGCGCGCGAACATGAAGCGCCATGACTGATCAAGCCAATCGCCTCGAATTGCGTTACGAAGGCCCCGACGGGTATCGCCATTACCTTGACGGTTCCCCCGTTCATGCCGGCGACACCTTGGAACTCTGGAAAGACGGTCAATGGATCCTTGGCCGCTATGAGTGGACATATCGCTCTGAGGAGGCACCGGCCTTCTACATCAACGACGACAACGGCGTCTTCTTGACGCCAGACGCAGCCCTTCGCTGGCCCAAGTAGCCCCGCGAAGGCCTCTGCCGACTGACAATTTCAGTCGGCTTTTTTCTAATCACGCCGCGAAATTGTAATAACTGCCGCTCTCGTAGTCGTATAACGACACCGAGTTTCCGTTGACCCGTCCGGAGAAGTGGCTACTCGAATCGTAGTCGTACCCTTGGAAACTCTCTCCATCAACCCGCAAATTGATATGCCGCGAGTTCCCGTAGTGATACAGCGAGAAATTCGGCCCACCAGAACCGCTCACGTGACAACTTTCTGCGTAGTCGTATACCGACACTCCCCGCGCATCCGCGTCACCACTGAAATTGAAATGCCGTCCGTTTCTGTAATCGTAAACCGAACCGGACCGCCTTCGGCTTACCAGACGCGCCGCAATGAACGCCACGGCTCTCCGAGTATGGTCTTTCATTTTGCCTTCCTTATGATTTTCCGGACTTATTCTTCGTGCCGTCTACCAGCGTGAAGGATGATCCCGGCACTTCCGTTGGCGGCAACGGTTCCCCTTTGACCACCGTTACTTCGTCTTTTTTCCCGCCTCTCGGGCCGATCTCCTGATACTGGCCTGAAGCAGGGGCCTTCTGGCCGGGCCTGAGACCTGAAATCTTCTTCGTCATTTTGAAAACCTCCTGGGCCTTCCCGGCCCTGTTAAGCTATCTCGATTATAGAACATCAGAGGATAGTTTTGTCAAACTTGTTCAAATTGCTTTGCGCCGGAAAAATTTGGCTTTCCTGTTAAACGATCAGGTATAGTCCCTTTGAACGGCAAGAAGCGCCAAAGTCCGCAACGCCGTTACAAAGGAGGACAACCGATGCCCATTAACCAAGCGATGCTCGCAAAACGCCTCAAGGAGGCCCGCGAAAGCGCCCAGGTCACCCAGGAGGCCGCAGCGGAGGCCTTGGCACTCCCCCGGACCGCCATTGTCCATATCGAAGCCGGGAACCGTGCTGTTTCCACGCTCGAATTGGTCGAACTTGCCAAGCTCTATGGACGCGACGTTGCCTCGTTTTTCACTGAGGAGGAGGCTGCCAAGCCCGACGAGGACGCCCTTCTCACGCTCTACCGCGTTGATCCCCTCTTCCGTGACAACCCGCAGGTCAAGGAAAGCGTCTCGAAGTGTATTGAAATATGTCGCGAAGGAATGGCCCTCGAAGAAATCCTCGACCTGTCCAGGCGCACCGGACCGCCCGCGTACCACGTCGAGCCGCCTCGAAGCCCTGCCGAGGCTGTCCAGCAAGGCGAGCGGACCGCCGCCGATGAACGGAAACGCATCGGCATCGGCGACTCCCCCGTTCCCGACATGGCCGACCTCATCACCACCCAGGGCGTTTGGGCGTCAGGCGCGGAACTGCCCGATGAAATGTCCGGCTTGTTCCTGCGCCATCCAGCCATCGGCTTGACCATCTTGGTGAACTACCACCACGCCGCCACCCGAAAACGCTTCTCCTACGCCCACGAATACGCCCACTGCCTCTTGGACCGTACGCAACCGGTTAGCATCACCACTTCACACAACCAGAACAATCTCAGCGAGGTCCGCGCCAACGCTTTTGCGGCCGCGTTTCTCATGCCGGCAGGCGGCGTCAGCGCCTTCCTCAACTCTCTCGACAAGGGCGCTCCCAGCCGCCAGACCTTGCACGTCTACACCCCCGTGGGCGAGCACCCCGACCACGCCATCGAGGCGCAGCGACGGCCCGCGCCCGGATCCCAAAAGATTGTCTATCAGGACGTGGCCCAGCTTGCTTCTTACTTCCGCGTCAGCTATGCGGCCGCCGTTTACCGGCTCCGCAATCTGGCCAACATTTCCCAAACCGAATGCACCTCCCTTCTGGCGGACAATCCCCACGCCAACAGCTACCTCAAACTCCTTCGGCTGATCGACGACCACGAAGCCGTTGAAGAACCGAAGCCCGACCGCCACCTCGTCAACCAGGTGGCCTATCTCGCGGTCGAGGCCTTCCGCCGCGACGAGATTTCCCGTGGAAGGGTCTTGGAGATCGCCAAGACGCTCGGCATCGAAAAAGGCACGGAGTTAGTTTCACTAGCCAAAGCCGCGCTTGTCGGTTAAGACGGCGCGGAGGCCTGGGGGATGAATTCCCATGAACCCGAACACGTTGTCCTCGACACCAGCGTCCTCATCAACTTCCTTGCCGTGGACCGCATGGACTTGCTTTCGCACCATCCCGGCTATCGCTTTCTCGTCACCGAACACGTTCGCGGCGAAGTCACGGCCCATTACGGCGAGCAGGTTGAGCGTCTCGACGCCGCTCTTACAACAAACGCGTTGGAAGAGACCAGGGTTGAGGCCGTCGAAGAACTGGCGTTGTTCGCGCAGCTGACCCAAAATCGCTGTCTTGGCTTAGGCGAATGCGCCGCTATCGCTGCCGCCGTTCACCGTGGCCACGTCCTTGCCATCGATGACAAAGTGGCGCGGAGGGCAGCCCTGGCGCTTTCCCCATCCATTTCCGTCATCGATACGCAAGCGCTGATGGTTTCCCTCATCCGAGCCGGCGTGCTCTCCGTCGAGGACGCCGACGCCATTAAGACCGACTGGGAAAGGAACCATAGCTTTGCATTGCGTATCACCAGCTTCCGGGAATTCCTTTAGGTGGACATTCTGTTTTCAGGTGTAGTATCCTCTAGCCAAGTTACAAGGTAAAGAGTCCATGTTTCCAACGATGTGCAAAATCGTTATGACAACGCTGCTGATCGGGGTTTGGCTCCTTGGGGCTTCTCCGGTAGCGCACGGCCTTGTCTTGTGCTTCGAGCGAGACGGGCGTGTGCAACTCGAGATGGCGTATCGTGGCGTGTGCGCGGAGACGTCCACATCGCGGGTATCTTCATCTCCGTCGTCCGCCATGATTCTGCAAGTGGAGAACGGGGCACATTGTGATACTTGCGTCGATGTTCCGGTAATTTCAGCAGCGGGCAAAGACCAGCAGTTCATTGTTCCGGCGAGTTCCGTACACCACCAGCCATTGGCGAACGACGGTGCGACGATTCCCCTCCCAATCCTGGCCTACACGTCGATCATCGGTCAAACCGACGCTCTTCCCACTCCCCAGTCTGTAACCCTCCGCTCCACAGTACTTCTCATCTGATCCCCTTTCTCATCCGACTTACTTAGTGGCGCGGTGTGTTTGTGTGCCCATTGCGCAGGCACCCGCATAGCAACGCCCCTATTCACGGAGAGGAAGGACCATGTCTAGAATCAATGTCAATTGGCCGGTGGTTTCGACGCTAGCCATTTCAATCATCTTAACGGTTGTGGCCATAAGTGGTTGCGCCAGCGTCGACTCATCAACTAAGGCCGCGGCCACCCAATCTAGTCCGCAGACCACGAAGCATAATCATACACCTTGGCGTTACCGGCACATGGGCCACAGACACACGAGGCCTAACTTGGGAAGTGGAAATCCCATCTTCCCGGATTGCGCCACTTGCCGGAACAAATCAGAGGAAGCGATTTCCAATGCGTCGTAGTTATATCTCTCGGTCTCTTATTGTTGTCCTCACGTGCGCTGCACCGTTCGGCGTACACGGTTTCGCTGAGGAGTCCGTTGCGGATGCAGTCGAAGGCAATGCCATCACTGCTACACCTCAACCTGTAGAGCCTCCGGGTCGCACGCTCACACTCGGGGATGCGATGGCGCTCGCCCTAGAGAATAATCCGAGGTTGACAGCCTTCTCCTGGGATATTCGTGCTGCGGACGCTCGCATCCTGCAGGCGGGGCTGCGGCCGAATCCGGATCTCTCGGTCGAGGTCGAGGAAGTCCGGTGGACATCCGGACCCTCTGCACGCACGCGGACTTCCTCGTTCTCGGGCGCACTTGAGCGGGGCGCCGTCAGCATACCGCAAGGGCGGGGACAAGACCCGCTGGAAATCCCTACTTTGAAAACCAACCCCGTCTTGGGTTGGGAACGCGAATCGGAAGAGGGAACCCACTCCGGGTTCAGCGAGGCGGAGATTACGGTGACCTTGGCGTACATGATCGAACTTGGCGCGAAACGGGCCAAGCGGACCGATGTGGCGGAGCGTGAAAAGGCCACGCTGCTTTGGGATTACGAGACTGCCCGGGCAGACGTGTTGGCGGATGCCGCGAGGGCGTTTGTTGGCGCGCTGGCGGCACAGGAAAATCTGGCGCTGCAAAATGAACTCGTTCAACTCGCTGAAGAGGCTGCAAATACGACGGAGCGGCGCGTATCTGCAGGCGCCGCGTCACCATTGGAAAACAATCGCGCGGAAATCGCGTTGGCGACCACGCGCGTGGCGCAAGACCAAGCGGTGCGTGAACTGGTGGCGGCATATGCACGCCTCGCATCGACGTGGGGAGACACCGAAGTCACATTCGACTCCGTAACAGGGACACTGGAGGGTGTCGGTGAGGTTCCGACGCTGGACTCCGTTCGCGCGGAGATTGTCAGCAACCCGGATATTGCCCGTTGGGCTGCCGAAGTGGCACTGCGCGAAGCCAGGTTCCGGAACGAACGCGCGCAGCGGATCTCAAACCTAACCGTGCAACTGGGTTTCAGAAGTACCGGATTGGCGGATCGGTCTGTGAGCCGATACGGCTTTGATACCGGCGGAGGATTCGGTTATTCGCACACCGATTCCAGCTTTGACGCCGGCCGGGACAACAGCCTCGTATTGGGCTTCTCCCTCCCACTGCCCATATTCGACCGCAACCAAGGAAACATCGCCGCGGCCGAATACATGGTGTCAAAAACCAGCGACGAACGAAGGGCCGTCGAGGCGTCAGTGTGGGCCCTTCTGGCCGAAGCCCGCGAAGCAGCGGCCGCAGCGGCGGACGAAGTGAACACCCTGACCGCGGACGTCATGCCCAAGGCCGAAGAAACATTTGCGAAGACCCAGCGGGGTTACGAACAGGGCAAGTTCAGCTATCTGGACGTTTTGGACGCCCAACGCACGCTGTTTGACGTTCGGACCAGCCATCTGGACGCGCTGGCCCGGTACAACGCAGCGGTGGTCGAAATCGAACGGCTCACGGGACGGGCGCTCCAAGCGTGGACAACAGACGAGGGACTCATCCTCAAGGAGAACGAAAATGCGCAGTAGGAATCACTACAGCACGGCAATCGGGACCGTTTTATCTGCCTTCATCATCATGTGGTTGGCAGCCGGCTGTGGCGTTGGGGAATGGGGTACTGAGGCGGCTAACCTCGAGCCGGATGGTGAGATCCACACGGCGGAGGCAGAGCCCGAAGACGCCGGCCATGCGGACGAGGATGCCTCCGGTTCCCATGCCGGTCATGACGACCACGCAGAGGAAGATCCCGATTCACACGAAGGGCACGACAACGAGTCCGAGGCGGAACATGAGGGGCACGCCGGCGAAGACCACGAGGAACACGTCGAAGGCATGGTGCACCTTCCGCCGGAACGGCTCGAGGGCCTGAACATTTCCGTGGTGCCGGTACACGCCGGGACCGTTGACAGCACGCTTACGATGCCCGCCGAAGTGAAACTCGACCCGGACAACGAAGCACACCTGGTCCCACGGGTTCGTGGAATCGTGCGGGAAGTCCATGTGGGTATCGGGGATCGCGTCGTAGAAGGCGATCTGCTGGCGGTTCTGGATAGCCGCGAACTGGCCGGCGCCAAGTCCGAGTATCTTGCCGCGCTCGCGATGCGCGACCTGGCGCAGACGACCTTTGCCCGAGAGAAAGGGCTTTGGGAAGACAAGATCTCCGCGGAGCAGGACTACCTGCAGGCCAAGGCCGAATATCAGGCGGCACAAATCCAGGTCCAAACCGCGGAGCAACAACTGCACGCGCTGGGTCTCAGCCAAGAAGAAGTTGACAAACTTCCGCAAGCGCAAGACACGACCCTTACGCGATACGAGATCCGGGCGCCCTTTGACGCTACGGTGGTGGAGAGGCATATCACGCTGGGAGAGACAGTGGGCGAAGACGACGAAGTGTTTTTCATTGCCAAGCTCGACCCCATATGGGTCATGGGTCGGGCGACGGAGCGGGATCTTCGCCGGATCGAAGAAGGTCAAAAGGCGATAGTCCAGCTTGATGCGTTACCGGACAACGATTTTTCGGCAGAGATCGATTACCTCGGCAGTGTTCTTGACCCTGAGAGCCGCACGCTTAACGTGCGGGTCGTCCTCCCGAATCCCGATGGCCAACTACGTGCAGGTCTCTTTGGCCGCATGTTGGTCTTTGTTGACGAGCATGAGCATGAAGAAACCATCCTCGTTCCGAATGAGGCCCTGCAACGCACGGACACGGGCGCCATCGTCTACAAAACCCTCGAGGAAGGCGAATTCAAAGCGGTGCCCGTGAGCGTCCTGCATACTTCCGACACCTTTACCGAGGTGCAGGGTGACCTAAACGAAGGTGATCGAATCGCAGCCGGTGACGTCTTTGTACTCAAGTCCGAAGCGGGCAAAGAGTCCATGGGCGGCGGGCACAGCCATTAAGGGGGACCCGATGAACCGGATCGTAGATTTTTCATTAAACAACCGCTTGATTGTTGTTGTGCTATGGCTGCTTGTCGCCGCTGTCGGCGTCAACTCTCTGCTAAAACTACCAATCGACGCGGTCCCGGATGTAACCAATATTCAGGTCCAAGTCTTGACCAATTCGCCCGGCCTGGCGCCCGAAGAAATCGAGCAGTTCATTACCTTTCCCGTCGAGACTGCGATGAGCGGTCTACCCGATATCGAAGAAATTCGTTCCGTGTCTAAGTTCGGTTTGTCCGTAGTGACGGTCGTGTTCGAGGAAGGCACCGACATTTATTGGGCGCGTCAACTTGTCGGGGAACGGCTCACGGAAGCGCGTGGTTCTATTCCCGAGGAGTACGGCGAACCCGAGATGGGGCCCATCTCCACCGGTCTCGGGGAGATCTATCAGTTCGAGGTGCACGGAGAGGGATACTCCCCGATGGAGCTGCGCACCATCCTCGACTGGTATGTCAATTTCCAGTTGCGTAGCGTCCCGGGTGTTGTCGAGGTGAACAGCTTTGGGGGTGAGCTGAAAACGTACCAAGTCACACTCGCTCCCGAGCGGCTGGTTGCGTACGACATTTCCGTCGCAGACGTGTTTGAAGCGCTTGAGTCGAACAACCGAAACGTGGGCGGAGGGTATATCGCTCATCAGGGTGAACAGTACTTGATTCGCGGCGAAGGGCTACTGGAATCCCTCAGCGAGATCGAGAAAGTCATCGTGGGCTATGACGAAGATACGGCCACCCCGATCTACATTCGCGATCTCGCGGAGGTCGAGTTCGCGCCGATGATCCGTCAAGGCGCAGTCACCCGCGACGGCCGCGGTGAAGCCGTAGTCGGCATCGTAATGATGTTGATGGGTGAGAACGCACGCGTTGTATCGGCGAATGTCCACGAGAAGATCGAAGAAATCCAAAAGACCCTGCCGGACGGCGTGACAATCGACACCTATTACGACCGAACCGAGCTCGTCAACCGGACCATACGAACGGTAGCCAAGAACCTGACAGAAGGTGGCGCCCTGGTCATCATCATATTGCTGTTGTTGCTTGGCAACTTGCGCGGCGGCCTAATGGTGGCCTTAGCTATACCGTTGTCTATGCTGGTCAGCTTTACCGCGATGCGTTTTGCCGGATTGAGCGGAAACCTGATGAGTCTGGGCGCCATCGATTTCGGGCTGATCGTCGATGGTTCGGTCGTGATGATCGAAAACGCTGTTCGATATCTCCACGAACATCGGGATGACGAGCGCCCACATCTCGAAAAAGTCCGGGCCGCTTGCCGGGAGGTCGCGCGGCCCGTTGCATTCGCGGTCGGCATCATCATCATTGTATATTTGCCGATTCTGGCCTTGACGGGCGTGGAAGGCAAGATGTTCCGGCCGATGGCGCTGACCGTTGTCTTTGCGCTGGCCGGATCGCTGGTATGCGCATTGACCCTCATGCCGGTGCTGGCGTCCCTATTTCTGAAGAAGGTGCGCGAGAAAGAACCTCTTCTCTTCCGGCTCGCCAAGTGGGTGTACGTACCGGTCGTCTCGCGGACGGTAAGACATCCCTTCCTCACGTTTACGACGGCGGCTGTGATTTTCATCGCGAGTCTCGGGCTCATTCCCACCTTGGGCGCCGAGTTCATCCCCCAGTTGGATGAAGGGTCCATCGCCATGCAGATTTGGCGTTTGCCAAGCGTGTCACTGGAAAAATCGAATGAGATCAGTACACGAGCTGAGCGAGTGCTGATGGAAGATTTCCCGGAAGTCGCCACGGTTATCTCACGGACAGGCCGCGCCGAGATCGCCACGGATCCCATGGGCGTGGAAATCAGTGACACCTACATCATACTGAAGCCCAAAGACGAGTGGCGGTTCGAGACCAAGGAGGCCTTGATCGAGGCCATTGATGAAACCCTGATGGAACGCGTCCCCGGAGCGATATTCAGCTATTCGCAGCCCATTCAACTTCGCGTCCAGGAGCTGATCTCCGGCGTACGCAGCGACGTGGCCATCAAAATCTACGGCGACGACCTCGAGACCATGAAGGCCAAAGCCGACGAGGCCGTGCGCCTGATTCAGAATGTACCTGGCGCCGCTGACGTGAAAGCGGAGCAAGTCATCGGACTGCCAAACATTCGTATTCGCGTGGACCGGGAGGCGACGGCGCGATATGGCATCAATGGTCAGGACGTTCTAGATGTGATCCAGAGCATTGGCGGTGCACAAATCGCCACAATCATTGAAGGCCAAAAGCGGTTTTTCCTCCAGGTGCGTTTTGCCCCCGAAGTACGTGAGAATCTGCACGCCATACGAGATTTGCGGATCCCCGCAACCAAGGCAGGAGATAATCGCTTGATACCGTTGTCGCAAGTGGCATCTATCTCCATTGAAGAAGGCCCGGCGCAAATCAGCCGCGAGGACATCCACCGGCGTATTACCGTCGAGGCCAACGTGCGGGGCCGCGACCTGGCCAGTTTCGTCGCGGAGGCCCAACGGATGCTGGACGACGAACTCGATCTGCCGCCCGGTTGGTATATGGATTGGGGCGGCCAGTTCGAAAACCTGCAGGCCGCATCGCAACGGCTGGCCTTGCTTGTACCATTGGCGCTTCTGCTCATCTTCGTGCTGTTGTACAGCACTTTTAATTCGACGCGCTTGGCCGTTCTCATTTACCTGAACGTGCCGATTGCGTTGACCGGCGGGATCGTGGCGCTTGTGCTGAGGGGATATCCCTTCTCAATTTCGGCTGGCGTCGGATTCATCGCTCTGTTTGGCGTAGCGGTTCTGAACGGCGTGGTGCTGATCTCGTACATCATTGAGCGGCAGCAGCATGGTCTCAAGCCGGTCGATGCAGCGCTGGAAGGGGCCAAAATCCGATTGCGTCCGGTGCTGATGACGGCGCTCGTGGCGTCCTTGGGATTTCTTCCCATGGCGATAGCGCACAGCGCCGGCGCCGAGGTCCAGCGCCCCCTCGCCACCGTTGTGATTGGCGGACTGATCACGTCGACGTTGTTAACCCTACTCGTCGTTCCGGCGGTATACCGGTGGTTCAGCGTCCGCGAGCGAGGCGTAGAAATCTAAGTGTGTCCGAAAAAAGGAGGACTTTCTATGAAGGAAATTAAGGCCTTCATCCGGCCGGAACTGTTGGAAGACGTGTTGGAACCCCTATACGCGCATCCTGAGTTTCCGGGACTCACCATATCGACCGCGCATGGATTCGGGCATATAGCTGGCCGGGAGGACACGAGCGACTTTGGTAAGGTTCCCATGATCAAACTGGAGACGATTGTGCCGGACGCTTTGCTAGATGAGGTGCTGACACTAATCCGCGAGCGCGCCAGCACCGGAAGACGCGGCGACGGAAAGATCGCGGTCTACAACGTGGAAACGGCAATCCGCATCAGCACTGGAGAAGCAATCGAAAAATAGCACTGAAACCGCGAGCCGGAGAATCATGAGCAAAAAGGAGCGTGCAAAAGAGCGGAGTTCCAAGGCACAACGCTCACGACCAAAGTTTCCTGTTCTTCTAACTGCATTCACGTTCGTGGCGACAAGTTTGCTTGGGCTCGTGATTTGGCAGGGTACCCGAACCGCCAACCACACCCACATTCCGATTGTGCTGATTTTTCTCTTGTTGGCCGTCGTGGCATGGGATGTTTGGCAGATTGTCGATTGGTGGCGAGGCTAGGTGCAACATCGGTAGTACGCATCAGACGAAGACAAGATAGTCCCAAGAAACCAAAAGAATCATCCATGATACTACAATGCAAAGACCCTGTGGTTTATAAAGCACCGTCTTCCGTCGTTATGGAGGTCTCCATTTCAGGGAAGCTCACGCGCGAAGATTACGAGGATTTCGTGGCAACATTTGAACGCGTTCTCGCGACCCAAGACAAGGTTCGTCTCTTGTTGCTTCTCGATGATTTCGACGGCTGGACGGCCGGTGCAGTTTGGGAAAATATCAAGTTTGACGTCAAACACTTCAACGACGTCGATCGTATCGCCATGGTAGGCGAGTCCAAATGGGAGCACGCTATTGCATTCTTCCACAAACCATTTACCCGAGCGAAAGTCCGGTATTTCGATCGTGCGGACGAACAAGCCGCTCGAACGTGGATATCGTCGCCCTAAAAGCGATCGATATGACCGCTTGCTTCACGTGCATAACTGAAGCGCGACTTCCGTACCCGCCGGCCGCGCTCGAACATTGAGGTGTGCCATGCAAGATTATGCATTCAAAATCCGCGGAATGGATTGCGCCGAAGAGGTGGCGATCCTGAAACGGGAACTCGGCCCCGGTTTCGGGGAAGAGAACCTTCGGTTCGACGTGATGAACGGCAAGCTCATCGTGGCGTCCGAGGACGGTGGCACGACGCGGGATAAGGTTGTCGAACTGGTGCGGAAGACCGGGATGGAGGCGATTCCGTGGGACAAGCACGTATCCCAAGCCAAGAATGGAGACAGTTTCTGGGCCCGGCGTGGCCGAACGATCCTGACGGTCCTGAGCGGCGTTTGCATTTTCCTGGGATTCGTATGGCACTCGACGCAGCACGGAATCTTGGATGCGCTCACGGGCGGCGAGGCGGAAATACACCAGTTTCCTTTGTCTGTCATTATCTTGTACGTCGTCGGCATCGTCAGTGGCGGCTGGTTCATCTTCCCGAAAGCCTGGTACGCGGCGCGGCGCCTCCGTCCGGATATGAACCTGCTCATGACGGTCGCCGTCATAGGGGCAGTTACCATTGGAGAATGGTTTGAAGCGGCGGTAGTTACGGTCCTGTTCGGGATCGCCTTGCTGCTGGAGTCCTGGAGCGTCGGTCGAGCACGACGAGCGATATCCGCGCTGATGGATCTGTCACCACCCACGGCGATGTGCGTTACCCAAACTGGCAACACCGAACAGAAACCGGTTGCGGAGGTGGACATTGGCTCCCACGTAATGGTCAGACCCGGAGAGAGAGTGCCGTTAGACGGGGTAGTGACAAAGGGTTCAACAACGGTGAACCAGGCCCCCATCACCGGCGAGTCCAAGCCCGTCCCCAAAGAAGTTGGCGATGAAGTCTTCGCCGGAAGCATTAATGAAGAAGGAGCCTTTGAATTTCGAACGACGAAGGCACCCGCGGATACCACCATCGCGCGAATCATTAGAATGGTAGAGGAGGCACAGTCGCGCCGCGCCCCGAGCGAGCAGTGGGTTGAGTGGTTTGCACGGTATTACACACCCCTTATGATGGGGCTGTCGGTGCTGGTCATGATCGTGCCCCCCATTGTGTTCGGGGGAGCATGGGGAACTTGGTTCTACCAAGGCCTCGTCTTACTTGTTATAGCATGTCCATGCGCACTGGTTATTTCGACGCCCGTCAGCATTGTCGCGGGCCTAAGCTCCGCCGCCCGCGCCGGCGTTCTCATAAAAGGCGGAATATTCCTCGAAGCACCCGCCCGACTAAGAGCCATTGCCATGGACAAGACTGGGACCCTGACGCGCGGCCAACCTGAAGTGCAGATGGTCGTACCTTTGAGTGGTCACTCCGCTCATGAACTCCTTGAGCGTGCCGCTGCGCTGGAATCCCAAAGTGAGCATCCGTTGGCAAGGGCCATTCTGCGCCAGGCAGATGCGGCTGGCGTCCACTTTGCGCCAGCAGAGCAGTTTCAAGCCATCAAGGGTAAAGGCGCGCAAGGGTACATAAACGGCCGCCTCTATTGGATCGGAAGCCACCGCTTTCTTCACGAACTAGGTGAAGAAGAGGATCGAGTCCACGAAGAGGCACAACGCTTAGAAGATGCAGGCCACTCGGTTATTGTTGTCGGAAATGACACCCATGTTTGTGGTCTGATTAGCGTAGCAGACGCCGTTCGGCCCGAAGCGAAAGACATCGTTCTTGCGTTGAAGGATGCTGGCATACAAAGAGTGGTCATGCTCACCGGTGACAACAACGGTACCGCAGAAGCCATAGCCGGCGAGGTTGGCGTGGATGATGCGGAAGCCGAACTGCTTCCGGAGGACAAAGTGGAAGCCGTTCAAAGACTCGTAACGGCATTCGGTAGCGTAGCGATGGTTGGGGACGGCATAAACGATGCGCCCGCCCTTGCCGCGGCTAGCGTGGGTATCGCCATGGGCGCGGCCGGTACGGACGCGGCTTTAGAAACGGCGGATATTGCTCTCATGTCTGACGACCTCTCCAAACTACCCTGGCTAATAGAACACTCGAAGCGCACGCTTCGCATCATCCGGCAAAACATAATTTTCGCTCTTGGACTGAAAGCCGTCTTTATCCTCCTCTCGCTTGCGGGCATGGCCACCCTCTGGATGGCCATCGCGGCAGATATGGGAGCGTCACTCCTAGTAATTTTCAACGGCCTCCGACTCCTCCGCTCCCATTTCGATATTTACGCTTGATAATATATTTTATCGTGTGTAAAATGGAGGCATGAAGAAAACACCAAAATCCCCCTCGACGGCCATCGCGCGGCGCAAGCCGACGATGCTGACCGCCGAACAGTTCCACCGCCTGGCCGACGTGCCGGCCGCGGTCGAGTGGCTGGAGAACATCACGAACCCCCGGACCCGGCGCGCCTACGAAAAGCACGTGACCGAGTTCAGCCGTTTCGTCGGCGTCAAACGCCCCGACGACTTCCGGACCGTGACGCGCGCCCACGTCATCGCCTGGCGTAAGCTCCTCGAGCACGAGGGCAACTCCGCCGCGACCATCCGCGCCAAGCTCTCCGCCCTCTCGTCGCTCTTCGAGTACCTCTGCGAACGCAATTCCGTTGAGAGCAATCCGGTCAAGGGCGTGAAGCGCCCCACCGAAGGCACCAACGAGGGCAAGACGCCCGCCATCTCCGATGGCCAGGCCCGATTACTCCTGAACGCCCCGGACGCCGCCACGCTCAAGGGTAAGCGCGATCGCGCCATCATCTCGACGTTTCTGTTTCACGCCATGCGCCGGGAGGAGCTTTGCAGACTCAAAGTCCGTGACCTGCACAACCGGCGCGGCGTGATGACCTTTCGCATCCACGGCAAGCGCGACAAGATTCGCTACGTCGAAGCCGCCCCCGGCACCTTGGAGCTCATCCACGACTACCTGGAGGCCGTGGGGCACGCCGAGGACAAGGCCGGTCCCCTCTTCCGCCCGGTAAAGAACAATTCCACGGGCACCCTGGAGAAGGCCCTCTCGGAGCCTTCCGTCTACCGGATGCTCCAAGACTACGCGAAGAAGGTGGGAATCGACATCGATCACTTCAGCCCCCACGCTCTCCGGGCCACTGCGGCCACGAACGCCTTGGAAAACGGAGCCGACATTGCGGAAGTCCAAGAATGGCTTGGACACACAAGCATTGCGACGACCCGGCTCTATGACCGACGCCGCAGACGGCCCGAAGACAGCCCGACGTTTAAAATCGCCTACTGACCCGCCGGTCATTTACACCATATATAGCGGCACCCTCACCTCTTCTATCCCTTATTTTGCGGTAGGCCTGCATTTTTTTCTTGACAAATCGTGCATTTGTTTTCTACGGTCCCGTCATAGGAGCCCCGGAAGCTTAAAGGAGTGTCCATTATGACGAAGCCAAGAAAAGTCCAGACCGGCGTTTCCATAGACCCCGACCTTCTCGATTACGTCGATGGTCTCGCCGAAAAAGATGACCCCGTGTTCCGCCGCCGACCCCGTTCGCAAATAATCGCGCTCATCATCGAGGAGCACGCAAAACGAAACGGTTTCCGGCCTGGCGATGAAAAGATTCCGGCCAGCGCCTAAGCAACCGGGAGACATGTTTATTACTTTAATAGTGTGCTATAATTAAAATGTGAGATATGCAAAAGACCGAGAAAAAAACTCAGCCGTCGATTGAGACCCTCGCGTTGGGCGTAAAGCCCTACGAGGGGTTCCCATCTTTTGCTATCCCCTACTGCTACACCCCAAACCAGTTACTCGATGTAGTTTTCCGCGACATCAGTGACCGAGGTGTAATCCGTCTCGTTTCGTACATCCTCTACCGGCAAATCCGGACCGGCGACCGAAATGGTCAACCGATAGACCCTCAAATCATCTTTCCTTTTAACGAACTCCAAACCAGTGCCGGAATCTCGCGCGGCGCACTTCCGGCAACCCTGCAAACGGCCTTATCTCTCAATCTGATTGAGTGTATTGACCCTGGGCAGGCAGCCGCTAAAGGCCTTTCACCCCGTGCGGCGGCTTACCGTCTCCAGTGGGACCACCAGCAACGTTACGCCCGAAACATTGATGACTTTTCCGGCTTCAACCCCTTCAAGGGACAACGCACTTGGCTACCCAACGACTTTTTCGAGCTCGTCGTACCGCAAGAGCCCCTTTCCTGCATCCTGGTCGTCGCAGCCATCTTGCGGCAAACAGTGGGGTGGGAAGACGAGTTCGGCTACCGTCGCCTCGAAGCCGCATTGTCGATTTCAGACATACAAAGGCTCACGAATCTGAGTCGCACCCAGGCCTTTGAGGGCCTCAAACGTGCTCTCGACAGAGGCTATATTGAACGCGCCCACAAGGGCCTCTTTGCCCCATCCGGGCACTTCGAGTCAACCATCTACGCGCCCAAATGGCGTGACCTTAACAATTACCTCTTTCCGGAGCTTCGTGTACTGCTTCTCTCAGAAGACGGAGCCGGTAAAATTCGTCAGAACAAGCAGTTGCGACAAAGCGGTTCAAAATCCGGTACTAGACCCGCATTGGGAGCGGTTCAAAATCCGGTACTAGACTCTGAGCCTCAAGCGGTTCAAAAACCGGTACGAGAGCAGTTCAAAAACCGGTACGAGACCGGTTCAAAATCCGAACCTAGAAGCGGTTCAAAATCCGACACTATTAAGAAAACAAATAAAACAACTTCTATAAAACAACAACAACCCCCTGCTGTTGTTGAGAGAGAAATCGTTTCACTTTTGAGAAATCAGGGCTTCGCCCAGCGAGACGCCGAACGACTTGCCGAGGCCTTCCCCGAGCAACAGATTCGTCAGCAGGTCGAATGGTTGCCGCTTCGTAATCCCGGCAAGAACCCTACCGGTTTACTGCGCAAGGCTATCGAAGAGGATTGGAATGAGCCCGCTCACCAATCAGCCCTCGAAGGCGCAGATGCCGAGCTCGCCAAAGCCTTCGCCGCACATTTCTACGCCGGGCTGGCAGGATGGGAGGGAGACCCCATCATGGAGCCATCTGACAAGGACATTACGCTTGCTCAGAGCTTCATCAGCCAGCTACTCAAAACCTGGCCCGATGAATCACGAGTTCCGGAGTGGGGCCGAGATTTTGGCCGACATGTGGCCAGGGAGACTCAAGAGAAGAAAGGCATCGACCCCACGCTCACATACGCCTTGAAAGCATCCAAGTACGGGATGCAGTTCTACAAACAGCTTGTCGCTGAACGCGCAAGTAGGCTCAAGGAGCAAATCGAACGAAACAAGGAAGAGCACCTTCGCAAGAACTGGAAGTCTTACATCGCCTATCTCCGAGCGGAACACGACCGGTTAAAGAGCGAAGACCCAGCTTCACTCGAAGAGTTTCATGCTTTCCGCGCCGCCAAAAAGGCTGAGATAGAATCCTGGGGGCACATGAGCGCTGAACTCAAAGACAGGTTCTTGAAGGAGCACGATTTGCCCAAGACCAAATCCAAGCAGTTTGCCGATTTCTTCGGCTACAGCTTTTGGACGTGGGACGCCGAAGTCAATCCAGAATCCTTCTCCACAGGAGGACAAGCCGCATGAGAGTAATCACAATCGTTAACGCCAAAGGCGGATGTGGCAAGAGCACCATCGCGATGAATTTCGCTGCTGCTCTTGCCCGTGAAGGCAACCGCGTTCTACTGGCAGATTTGGACCCACAAGCCCAGTTGACCGCACGGCTTCAGGCTGGCGACGGCGTCCAGTGGCAAGGAACGGTCATTGCCGCACTGAACGGAGCACAGACCCTCGAAGACATTATTCAACCGACGCCCATCGATAACCTTTCGTTCCTTCCCACGGCGGAAGGACTTGAGCACCTTGGCTATAAACTTGAGCACCGCCGCGGCTATGAGGCCGACTTTGCTCGTTTGCTTGCCCTACTTGAGAATCCGGCCTTCGATTACGTTGTTACCGACAGCCCAAACCAAGTGTCACCAATCATGCGAATGGCCGTCTATGCGGCCGACGTGCTCGTAGTTCCCTTTGACGGCTTGGAAGCGGTTCAACGCTACCCCAATTTTTACAAACTCCTGAATGAAGTCCGGCCACGCCAGGACTATGAGATTCTCCACATCCTTAACGACATCTCCACCGAGTCACTCCGAAAGCTCATTGTGAAGCGTCTTTCAGATGATGGTATCTCCGTTGATAAGCCCGAGATTCGCCACTGTGGCTGGCTTGCCCGCCACTCGGAGCACATAAGTTCCGTTTTTGAGTACCGGCCATCCTCGAAGGGTGCCAAAGACATGATGGCCCTTAAGAAGCAGGTTCTCCTTCGACTACGGAGGCTAGCAGCGTAACCTATGGCAACAGCAAATCAACCAAAATTCTCAAGCCGTATGGAGGCAGTTCGACGGAGCCTACAAAGTGGCGACGTTGAAACATTGCCACCAACGGAAGGCGAACAACAAGAGCTCGATCTTTCGCAAATCGAGCCAGACCCGAACCAGCCTCGAAAGAACCTGGGCGACATTGCCGAGCTTGCTTCAAGCATCAAGCAACACGGTCTTATCAACCCGATTGTGGTTCGCCCGACTGGCCGAAACCGGTACATGATTATTGCCGGAGAACGACGCTACCACGCCCATAAGCGAGCAGGCATCCGGACCATAAAATGCATTATCCGAACACCGGATGACCAAAGTCGCATCGAATTACAGTTGGTCGAAAATCTTCACCGCAAGAATCTTGACCCCTTCGAGGAGGCCGAAGGGTTCTCACGTCTCAAAACGAATCACAACTATACGGACGCCCAGCTTGCGGAACGAATGTCCCGCTCCCGGTCTACCGTTACGGAAACCCTGGGTCTGCTCCGAATCCCATCCGAGGTCCAGGCGAAATGTCGGGGCACCGACATCTCGCGTGAAGCTCTTTTGCACATCTCAAAACAGAAGACCCCCGAAGAGATGCTGACCATCCTTCACGACGCTCAAAACGGTGTTCCTTACAAGGAACGTCGAGAGCGAGCACGCACGGGCAAACCTCGTGACAACTCATCCCCTAAAAAACCGAAGACGACTCACACCGTCGAAGAAGAAAAGATGGTCGTGGTTCTTCAGTCCCTCAATTCCACCACGACCAAGGAGCGCCGAATAGCCGCCCTCAAATCCGCCTTGAAGGCGGAACAGTCCAGTTAGAATAGACCAATGTCGGTGCCCCGACATTGCCAGAAAGACCCCCTCCAACGAGAGGGTCTTGTGCTATTGCACGACGCCATTTACAACCCTGTTCGGAACCTTGAAAAGGCCCTTTCGGGGTGTTCCCGGGGGTGTTACCCAAAGGGAACACCCACGACCAGCCAGAAATGGCTTAAATAAAACGAGTTGCGCGCGGGTTGTCGGGTGCATGCGCCCCCGACTTCGCCCGCTCCCCCCTGCCTGTTACCACCAGTCCTATCGTCCTTGAACAGGCAGGGGCTCCGCGTCACCCTATCGGGTGCGCTCCGGCACTGCGCGCGGGTCCAAGAATGGCCCCGTGCTCGGCGGACCGGGCGAAGTCGGGGCCGCTTCGCTCGACGGATTTCTAACCGCTCCGCCTACGCCCTGACGGGCTTGTCTTCGCGAGAAATCCTGCCCGACAACCCGCGCGCAAAAAGTTCACCCTTCGGGTGACCAAAACTTGTTAGAAAGGGAGACAAGCATCCCTTTCAAACGCTCAGAATTGCCCGTAGCGCCATCGAGACACCCGATCACGCCCCCCCAATTCCCATATTGGAGCTCCACGCTCCAGAGGGGCAATTTTGAGCGAATAAAAGCCCTACCGATGGTGAACTCGGTAGGGCATGTCCAGGACAAAGAACGTTTTCACTCACGTGGAGGGAAAAGCTGTCGGATATCGTACACGTTGCCATGGGTTCCGGCGCATCGGCCCGCCGATTTAGATTCGACATCGAGGTGCTTACCCGTCAGCTTCCAGTACAGCCCATCAACCAACTCTTTCATTTCTCGCAACTCGCGAAGTGCGGCGGCGTGTTTCTTTTCGGCAGACGTTCGCAGTCTCGTCACCAAGTCCCAAGCATCGCTCACCTCTCGAGGGGGACAATTTTTTTCTAACCAACTGAGCAACGCTTTCGCCGCGGCGAGTTCTTCGTCGATGGCCATATGGCTTGGCGTTCGCCAACTTTCTTTTTTGGCCGCAACGGCCTTCAAACGAACAGGCTTCATTGAGTACCTCCCTTCAGCGATTTGCCACAAGCCGTGACCATCACAGCTTGTCGCTGCGCCAAGCGAGGGTGTATTCTCTTTCGTAGAATACGTAGACTTTGAACCAACAGGGGCACTTTTATCGAACGACATTTCTGAAGCCCTGTCAAGGGAGCAGAGCATACGGAAGGGCTACCATGACCCAAGAGGAAGAAAAACCCGCCAAGGAGGACAATACATCTGAGAGCGTGCGCTCTCGCAAGTGGAGGCTCTACTGCGGCTTCGTCTTTCTTTTTCTCGCGTTGGGCATCATTTGCTTCGTGACCCCTTGGTTTAACCTCAAAGACCCCTCACGGGCTTACGAAGCGTTCGAGATTTCGGCCATAGGAACTTTCCATCTTCTCCTTGGCTGGGCTTTAGTCAAATGGTATGGCCCCGGACGCTATGCAAGTTGGCTAGCCCGCTCTCTCGTAATTGTCGGGCTGGTTTCCTTCGTCATCGTTTCGGTCGTATCCGGGCAAATAGTCCCCATGCTCGGAGTGCTTATCGCCTTGGCCGTCGGCTACATCATATGGTGGAAGAAGGTTCGTGGCGAGTCTCTAGAGGCCCCCGAGGCACCACCGGACTGAAACTGGATACGATGGCACATGATGAGGGCTAAGCGATGGGTTTTGCGGTAGAACTTAGGCAAGACGTGGAGAATCTGGCATCCGGGAAGATAGAGGTTCTTTACACGTCGAGCGCCATGAGAACTGCAATCCTTCATTGCCTGGTGCTTCTCTCATTCTTGCTCATCTTCCCCGACTTCGCCTACGAACGCCAGCGCGGCCTCTACGAGTTGTATCAACAGAGCCTTGACCCAAACTCTCCACTTAGCACCTCGACGAAGGCCCTCAATAAAATCACCAACACGGTCTTTGGGGTCGATGCCCCTTCTCCGGTCAAAGCCGTCGAAGACCCCGGCTTTTCGATTCTCTTTACTCCGTTTAGCTGGCTCACCATCTTCGCCCTATTTTTCCTCTTCGACCTTTTTCATTACTGGATATTTCGTACCGCCGAGTTCTACCGCATCCTTACCCCGGTGGCAGCAGCTATCGACGAAAAGTTCGGACAGAAGATGCGCCAATACGAACTCGCCCAGGCCGAACATGAGGTAACGCTTCAATCTCGAAAGGCGGTCGCAGAACGGCATCGGGCAGATGTTCGCGCAGCGAAGCAGCGCCATCCTGAACCCAAGTCCGAACCAACTCCCACGATGGCACTGAAAGACTTGGAACGTGAAGCACAGAGGCAACATGAAGAAGTAGACGCCAGTGGCCTCGACGAGCAGAGCAAAGAACGGGCACACGAGGCCATCAGCCAGCGACTTCAAGACAAGATAAATGACCGTTATGGCCAGTAACTTGCTCAAACTCGGGCGCGTTGTTGGAACGAACCGAACACTTGCCATCTCCGAGCTAATACGCAGAGACTCCCACACGCATGTTGTCGGTGCGACTCGGACCGGTAAATCGAAGTTCATCGAGTCCTTGGTCTGCCAAGACATTCGCAATCACCGGGGTCTCTGCCTCATCGACCCCCACGGCACCTTGGCCCAAAATGTCTTGGCTTATGTCAGCCGTAGGATAATTCCACCCAAGAATTTTTACTACGTCGCTCCTCACAGAGACGATTGGACCTGCATCTACAATCCGTTGAACCGCCAACCGGAGGACAACGCCTTTCTCATTGAGGCACTCAAACACGCGGTTCTCAAATGCTGGGGGCAAAGCTCATCGCTTGATACGCCGCTCATTGACCAGTGGCTCAAGATTTGCATCCAAACCGGCGTTACCTTGGGCCTGACATTGCCCGACTTAGCCATGCTTTTGGAGCCAGGCGTCGAACGCAATCTACAACGCCGAGCCATCATCGAGAAACTGCCTGAAACGGAAACAGGCATACGGGCCAAGTGGGACCAACTGTCCCAACTTGCGGAGAAAAGACCGGTCGAATTTGAAATGATGGTGGGCGGCGTTGCCCGTCGCCTCTCCAAATTTGTCGACAACCCCCGCCTAAGTCGCATGTATGGTGTTCCTGGCGTATCCCTCGATCTGGCCGGCCTCATGGACGACGGTGGCGTCCTTATCGTTGACCTTTCCTCTAAGGGGCGCTTCTACGATGAAGACGCCCAGCTTTTCGGAACGCTTTTGTTGACCGACTTCTTTGCCCAAATGTTTGCTCGAAAACGGCCCGAACGCGGTTTCTGCCTCTACATCGATGAGTTTCAGAAATTCGCGACCAAAGACATTGCCGATATGCTCGACCAGTCCCTCAAATTTGGGCTTCAACTTTGCCTTGCTCACCAACGCCCAGGGCAACTGCAAAACAGCGACAAGCAAGAGGACCGCGACATCTATTCGGCGGTAATGACCAACGCTCAGAACAAAATCGTTTTCGGAGGCATCGACCCGCAAGAACTCGAGCCGCTGGCCCGCTTGCTTTCGATAAACACTTTTGACCCTTACAAGGTGAAGAAGGAAATCACGACTAAGAGTGTCATCGATTACCAAGTTCAATACTGGAAGGCCCACTCGCGAAGTCACACAACCGGGTGTTCAAGCAGCTTCGGAAGTAGCAGCGGCCACGGGTCCAGCAGCGCAAGCGCTTCGGTCTCCAGCAGTGGTGCAACATACGACCCCAACACAGGGCTCTTTTCCCCGCAGCGTCTTTTCACTTCCGAAAGTATGGCTTGGCAGAGTGCCTATGGTACGAGCGCTTCTTACGGCGAATCGTTCTCTGATACCGAAAGCGACAGTGACACCGAGGGCGTAACGGAATTCCCTGTGCTTGTTCCCGTTCTGGGCGAGCAGCTCACGTCCATCTATTACGAGACACCGGAAGAACAACTCCTCCAAACCATGGCCATCCTCTACGACCAGCAACAGCGCCAAGCTATGGTCAAGCTACTGGGCCAGAAAGAGCCGTTACCTATCCAAACACCCTTTGTCGAAACGCCCAAGGCCACGGCGCAACAGCTTCAACGACAATTAGAACTTTCCTACAAGCCTACGCCCTGGTTTCTTCCCGTCGAGGACGCGACGGCCCTTGTAGAGCAGCGCCAACGCGCATTTCTGGCTCTCGGAGAACCTGTCCACAAGCCAATTCAGGTGACGGATGCTACAATAAAAGACCCATCTCCTATGGCGTCTTTATCCCCCAAACCAATCTCCATCAAGGTGCGCGACGTTCTGCTTTCAGACCGCGACTTTGCGATTCTCAAAGACGTTTTCGAGAACCGCTTCATTTCTATCAAGCATGCGGCCGCTTTGCACTGGCCCGATGGAACGGCCGGCGAAGCCGCCGCGAAACGGCGCTTGGCGAAGCTTGCAGAAACAAACCTACTGAAGCGCCAGGAGGTGAACGTCGAGAGCTGCAAAGTCATCTACCGCCTTACGAAAGACTGTGTTGATTTGCTCGCCGAGCACAATCTCATTCCCGCCATCATTCGCGCCGATTGGGACGGCAAAATGAAAAGCCGATACACCGACCCCATTGCTCCCAGCCACCTCACTCACGAGCTCAAGCTTTACGACCTCAAGGTTCTTCTCGAATCCGCCATCAATGCCCACCCGAACTTGCGAGCAGTTGAATTCGGAGTCTGGCCGCTCCCCTATGTCTTTGAGGTCTCATACAAAGGCAAAACCTCTGCTCAAAAGCCAGACGGATTTCTGCATGTTCGAGAACATCCTTCGCCTGGCCAAGCCCCGGTGAGTCATTACTTCTACATCGAGTTTGACCATCGAGGAAGCGAGAAACTCGACATCATCTTGCAGAAAACCGAGAAGTATCAGCTCTACCTCAAGAATGGCTTCGGCCATCGTATTGGCAAGCCAGATGCACCCAAGGCCGACAGGTCGTTTCGAGTGCTCTTCGTCGTCGATACCGCCGATAGCGACACGCGCCGAGACAACATCTGCGCCAAACTCGCGGGCGCTCGAATAGGCACCCTTGCCCACGTCACCACGTTCAAAGACCTGGTTGCGAAACCGCTGGGCGCTGTATGGCTTACACCCAAGGATTACGAAGACTGGCACGCCGTTGGAAAGCACGGACCAGCGCCCACGAGGGCGCTCTTTGGCAATGTATCCACACCAGCAGACTCTTCCGATGATTTCGCCGCCGTGCTAGAATGAATTTACATCGATGCTTCACCGGCCGCACCGTCTTAAAAGTGCCTTGAGCAAGGGCCGACGTTGCGTACTACGGGATTACGCGTTGCTCCGCGGAGTCGGCCCGTGGTAGCAGGTTGAAGGTTACAGAGCAACGTGGGCCTGAGACTTGTTGTTGGACAAAAAAAGAGAGCGGACCCTAATTGGGCTCGCTCTTTTTGTTATACGCCGTCATCGTCGAGAAGTCGGCGCACTTGTTCAAAGTTCAAACTGTCGGGGTCCTCTCCGGACTCCAAACGTATCCAGCGGACCGGGCGTAATGTCCCTACCATCTCGAAGACGCTCACGGCGCACTTCTCGCCTGCCGCGTCACCATCTGGCATCACGTATACGCACCCATCCGGTGCCACAAGGCCACTGATTATTGCCGCCTGATGTTCACTACAACTTGAACCCATCAGAGCGACGACGTTCTCACAGCCGCACTCATGCAGCCACATCGCGCCAAAGAACCCTTCGACGACGACCAGCTCCCGGACCGGGCCATTAACGCGGTGGCCGTTGAAAACGAACTCTCCTTTCGCGAACTCGTAGACAACGCCTTTCTTTTCCCGTTTACCGGGTAGCAAGTACTTCGGATGCTCATCTTCGACAGCATCTTCATCGACCAGGCGACCAACGTATCCGATGAGTCGCCCAGCTTTGTCGTGCAACGGAATTGCAATCCGGCCCTGCATCATGCCCCGGTTACAGTACCCGATTCCGAAGTGTTCGATCGTCTCCGGACTCAGGCCACGAGCTTTCAAGTATTCGTGACCTCCATCGAGGTCCTTGAGCTCGAAATCAAGCGGTGCGTTCACCACGCGCTTGACGTTCGCCTCTGGCGTCACACTCGATGCAGTCACCTCTTCCCGAACCATCACCGATCGCGCGGCCTCTTTGCGAGCAAAACGCTCTTGCACCTTGACAGCGCCCTGGCGAAACTCACGGCTGTCTTCCAGGTTGAACCCTTCCATGCGGATGCAGAATTCCAAGACGTTGCCTTGTGCCTGACACCCGAAGCACTGGAAGATGCCCTTCGCGATGTTCGCCGAAAACGACTTTGACTTCTTGTCCTCGTGTCCAGGCAACGGACAAAATGCCGTAGCCTGGTCGCCCTTATAGGAGACCTTAACGCCGTAGGATTCGAGCACGTCTCGAAAATTCAGGCTCTCTCGGAGCTTACGGTAGTTCACCCACGTTCCCATGGGCATCACCTCCTCTCTCGTGCTCTTCGCACACCGTACAGCCCCTTACCGGATCAACCATCGTCGCCGACTCGGGGCAGATCGCGCCAGCGTCGTTATCGGCCCAACACTTCGCGATCACCTTGGCCTCCTTTCCGGGAAGTCTTTGAAATACTCCCGCTCGATAGCCTCGCGGAAATTCTCGCGCAACGCATCGACTTCATGTTCGGATTGTTGCGCCTCAAACACATTTCCGTCGTCGAGGTGCAACGTCGTCGAGATACGATGGACCTCGTTGCCGAAGCTCACGTCAACGATCACTCGCCCTTTGACTCCAGCACGAATGTTTTCAAGGTACTCGTTTCCTTCTTCGGATCGCATGAAGCGATCAATGTCCGCCATATCACTGGCATCACCCATGGTTCTGCCCTCCTTTCTTGGGTCTGGGATTACTTTCACCCAACACCCAATCCGGAAAGCTGTCAAGACCTCCACCCTCTGTCATACGCGTTGGCCGCTTACCGTGACTTCGCTCGCTCGTCACCGAAAGCGGCGGTTTTAAGAGCTTCCGACTTTCGCTTTGCTTAGTCCGAAGCACCGATTCAACATGTTGAGAAGAAGAAGCTCCTTTTCCTTCCCAACCCGTTACCAGCGCCGCGAACCGGCTTCGGCGAGCCAACGGGCGAGCTTTGCTCCGAAGTCGGCTCGCTGTGCCCCTTCGTCTTCCTCGCGTGCATTCCCAGTGTAGCGAGGACTCCCCCCTTCTCCGTCAAGGTAGTCGTTTCACGCTCCACCTTGACGGTGGGGTTCCCCCCTCACTGATGTCCATGCCCGAAGCGAGGAAGGTCGAACTCGCGCATGTTAATTCATAATCAGCAGGAATCAACCCTATGCAGAACAAAACCATAGCAGCCAAACCGGACTATCAGGCCACGCTTCGCAATCGCGCGAAAGCGGTCTACGGCGAGGCCAGCGATGCCAATGACGCCGATACTTCGATCGACATCATCTACCAGGCACTCAAAGAGGTAGCTCTTGAGTCCTGGAAAAACGGCATCGAGGCGGGACGGCGAAAAGCCTCCAAGGCAGCCGGCTCACCAAAGCAGTCGTAACAGCCAAACGGAAATGGGGCGGGTCAACTGGCTCGCCTCTTTCCGGCTCCTCGAAATAGTGCTACCCTTTATTCACTAACCATTCGACCCTATGACCCTCACCCAAAAACAACTCGATGCAAGTCTCAAGAAAGCCGTCGAGGCCGTGGAAGAGAGCATGGCGCGAATCGTCAATACGGCGTTTCAGGAACACCAGAACCTGACCAACGACCGCCTGGCCAGGATGGACCAGAAGCTCGATACAATCAGCACTACAGTGACCAACACCTACAACGTGGTCACCAAGTGGCCGGCACCATCCGAAATCGACAAACTCTTCGAGCGCGTTAACCACATCGAGCAGGTACTCAACATCAAATCCGATTCGTAACGGCCAAAGAAACACCCCCGCTCCGCGCGGGGGCATTCTTTTGCTCGGAAAGGCACACCCCGTTAGTCGGTAGCCGCGGGCGCCGGCATTCTCCCCCGCCCGCGCCTTGACACAATTTTCTACTTTGTTAACGTAACAACAGCACGTCAACCAGTCCTCATTTCTCATCTTGCTGAGTGTCGCAGGGACCGCGCGGCCGCGCGATCTCTGCACATCACCCAACAAGCCTGAACCGGAAAGGAGGACTTGTCTGATGGACGTTCATTGTTGCAACTGCCGCGAACCGTGGGATCAGTATTTCCTACGTCATGAGCTCGCGGAAGAATCCCCGACTTCGCTGAGCGAAGAGGGGTGGAAGTTCGGCCACAATCGCCTGGTTGTACTCCACTGCCCCGCATGTCCCAGAAGCGGCAGCGGCTTGCCGGACAGCCAAGAGCGCAGTGAAATCGTTGAAGAGCTCGCTCAGCTTCTCGGCGACGACGAGGACGGCTTGGCGGCCACCCTTGACGACTTCGACCTCTGACGGTCCCCGTACCGGACCATTCCGCCCAGGCTGACTACTTCCAGTCAGCCTTTTTCAATTGGCCATCTGCTTTTCCGGGACGAGGGTGCCGCTTTACCCCGGTTCGCACTATTCACACCGCCTAGAATGGCCCAGGAGGGGCGATCAGAGCCTTCGCAGGGTCTTCCTATGGCCCACTTGACGAAAAGCGGCGGTATGCTAAAGTAAGGGCGAATTACCCACCCCTATGAATTCCGCCCCCAATCCAAGCCTGCTTATCCGGAACGGGTTCATTCTCGACGCCGTTCCGTTCCCCGACGCCCCCCTTCAGGACGGCGACGTGGTTTTGTATGCGGACCGCTTCACCGGCCGCGCGCTCATCGCCCGAGCGCCCATTCTCCGACCCGCCGAAGCCCAAGAGCGTAACCGCTCACCCCGTTACTAAGCGCCCTTTCCCATGCGGCGTCTTTGCTGCCTGGACGGTCCGGGCAGCGGACTATCGCCACACGAGGAGGGTCTGCATGTGGGTACCACTACGCCGTTTTATACGCGCCAAGAGAAGGTGCGTCAGGCAAAGGATGTTCTCAATGAACACTTGAACGCGCTTGCGGAGCAAATGCGCCAGGGCAAGTCCAGCGAACTGCTCCGCTACCTCGAATTCGCCGCCCAGTTCCATCAGTACTCGTTTCGCAATGTTCTTTTGATCCTTGCACAAAAGCCCAACGCTACCCGTGTCGCGGGCCTGCGCCATTGGAACCAGTTGGGCCGTCACGTAAAGCCAGGCGAGAAAGGGATCATGATTCTCGCTCCGATGGCCGTTAAAAAGCGCCGTCAAACACAAGAATCCGAATCAGACGAGGACCAGGAAGACCACACGATCACTTTGTTCAAGGTGGTTTACGTCTTCGACGTTTCTCAAACTGAAGGCGAGCTGCTGCCCTCGTTGCTGCACGCTTCCGGGGCCGCCGCTTCGCTCTACCCCGCCCTTCAGGCGGCTGTCCGCCGCACCGGCACTGTCTTGGACTTGGTTGAACACGTCCCAGGTAGCGCCAGCGCCCACGGCGCATCCTTCGGCGAACGCATTGCGGTCCTCAACGGCCTTGAAGACGCCGAAGGCTTCCGCACCTTGGCGCATGAATTTGCCCATGAGAAGCTTCACTGGCAAGGCCAAAAGGAAAGCAAAATCGTGCGCGAGACCGAAGCGGACGCCACAGCGTTCGTCGTGTGCCGCCACTTCGGAGTTCATGCCGACACCGCCGATTACTTGCTTCTCTATGACGCCACGCCCGAAGTGCTTTTGACCCGAATGGAGACAATCCGCGACACGGCGGCTGCGATCATCGCGGCCATCGAGCAGGAAATTGGGATGCTGTCCGGTGATCCCGACAACGTTTGAAACAGCCTAAACCAACGGAGGAATTGGAAATGACTACGAAGAAACGAACGAAGGAAAAAGACAAGCCCGTCCAAGAGATACGCTTGGGCAAAATCAAGGCCGCCATCTGGGCCAACGACACCGACAAGGGCGTTCGGTACAACGTCACTGTGAGCCGTCTCTACAGGGACGGACAAACCTGGAAGAACTCATCAAGTTTCGGCCGGGATGACCTGCTCCTTGCAAGCAAGGTGCTTGACCGGGCGCATAGCTGGATTATTGCGACAACCCAGAAGGTGCAGTCGCCCGTACAGGCGAAGACATGAACGCCACCGCAAAGTTCTCGCTCGGCCAAACGGTGATCACCCGGAACGCCTTAGACAGTTTGCACCCGGAGGACGTGCACACCAGTATGGCCCGCCACCATACCGGCGATTGGGGGGACCTTTGCGAGGAGGATCGCCAAAGCAACGAACGCGCGCTTGCGCACGAAGGAAGGCTCTTTTCCGCTTATCACGATCGCAACGGAACCAAGTTCTACATCATCACGGAATGTGATCGCTCCGTGACCACGGTCCTCTTGCCCGAGGACTACTGACTTGAATTAGCGAACTGAACCGCGCGAACATGAACCGCCATGACTGACCAAGCCAACCAGCTCGAATTGCGCTACGAAGGCGTCGACGGGTACCGCCATTACCTTGACGGTTCCCCCGTTCATGCCGGCGACACCTTGGAACTCTGGAAAGACGGTCAATGGATCCTTGGTCGCTATGAGTGGACGTACCGCTCTGAGACGCCACCCGCGTTCTATATCAGCGACGATAACG
>JAIBAQ010000071.1 GCA_019695095.1 Candidatus Hydrogenedentota bacterium | reverse complement strand
GCCGACATGCGCAACAGGGTAAATCCCAAGGGCGTTTCCGCCTTTACGACTTCGCCCGTATCTGTCACCCACGCTTTGGAGTTGATACCGGATATGTCGGTTGATACAACACGCGTCGTAATGAGTTTCCCCTCGACAAGCAGAGGTTCCTCGGCGATGAAGGTCATCCTAGCCTGCGTCAACGACATCGTCATGGGATCGAAGGTGTCGACAAGATAGACTTGGCCCATCGTCATCGCGGGCACATTCAACGTAGACGTGCCCATGCTGTTCCAGAGCGCAACGTTGTCTTTGATTGGCCACTCAACGGGAAACCGCTCGCCGCCGCTGTTGACATCGGCCTTGAGCAGACCATCGGCTATGGTTGCGGTAACCTCAGTCTTGTGTTCTCCGGAGCGCAGCTCAAAATAGAAACCCGCAAGCCCGCTCAAACGCGCAAACCAGGCGTTCCCGGTCACGTTCAGATCATTGCTCTCCCCCAGCATATTGAGCCGCAGATGGGAATTGAGCGAGACCGTGACTCCTTCTTCACCGTTGCGCGTTCCGGGCGTTGTGCGCACATTCACTGTGCCCACTTGCCGATTCTCGAAATAGATGCCCATCCACGTATCCGAAGCGACCGCGGAAAAGGCGGGATTGGTCACCGACAACGAAGCCAGCCTGGGCAGAAATACTTCTCTTCGCAACAGCAGCGCCACCATCATGCCCCAGAAGAGCGTAATGGCAATGGCAACAACAATCAGAGTTCGCGATGCCCCGCGAGAAGAGTTGCCGTAGAACGGAATCATCCCGTCTTTATGTGGTGATGGTTGTGTCGACCGAACTCTCAGGATTGCCCGCCGCAACACTTCTTGTACTTCTTCCCACTGCCGCACGGACAAGGATCGTTGGGTCCGACTTGCGGCGTCAGGTTGCGTACCGGCGTGCGCTTTGGTTTGGGCGCTTCCTCTTCCTCGCCTGCAATGGCCGGACGACGCCGCGCACCTTCCTGCCCCGCAAGATTGAAGCGGCTGGTGTCGTACGAAGCAAAGCTACGATCCTGCTCTTTGTCCGCGCCGACCATGGTGTAGTTGCTGATGCTGGCGAAGGGATCATTGCCCGCGGTAAGGGTACCGCGGCGCGCATCCGCGCGGCGGCGGCTAAGAACCTCGGGATCGGTCATGATGAACATGCGCGTCACGACGGTCTCCTCGATGGAGCGCATCATCGTGTCGAACATGTCGAAACTTTCGGATTTGTACTCGACCAGCGGATCTTTCTGCCCATATGCGCGCAGGCGGACCGCCTCCCGTAAATAGTCCATGGAATACAGGTGATCGATCCACTTATCGTCAACTGCGCTTAAGAGAGCCATCTTCTCGAGATTGTGCACATACTGCCGCGCCAGCTTGGCGAAGGGCACCGCCGATTCATCACCGCCGATCTGCTCGCGGAAACTGTTGCGGTAATCATTCTCGATGCTCACTTGCCGCTGCGCGTACGTTTCCTTCACTTGATCAAGCAAGTCTTCGGGGAGCGGTTTGGGCTCCTGCGCATCGCCCGTTCCTTCCAGGTTGGGCACAAATCCAAAGATATGCTTGAAGCGCGCTTCAAGCCCTTCCATGTCCCAATTCTCGGGCAGTTCATTCTCTGGCGCATACTGATCGACCATCTCCAACACAAGATTCTCGAACATACCCTGGATACGCTCGGAGACATCGCTATCCTCAAGCACTTCGCGGCGCATTCCATAGATGATCTGCCGCTGCTTGTTCATGACGTCGTCGTATTCCTTCAGGTGCTTGCGCGCTTCGAAGTTGAATTCTTCGACCTGCCGCTGCGCGCGCTCGATTGCGCGCGACACCATGCGTTGGCCCAGCGGTTCGGAGTCCATGTCCTCCTTGCTGCCGGTCCATTCCAGCATCCGCTTGACCTTATCGCCGCCGAACAAACGCGCAACTTCGTCCTCAAGGCTGAGGAAGAAACGGGTCGTGCCCGGATCGCCCTGACGGCCGCAGCGTCCGCGCAACTGATTATCAATACGCCGGGACTCATGGCGTTCGGTACCGACAACCGCCAAGCCACCGACTTCGCGCACACCTTCACCAAGCTTAATATCGGTACCGCGACCCGCCATGTTGGTGGCGATCGTAATTGCGCCGTACTTGCCCGCATTACCGATAATGGACGCTTCGCGCTCGTGGTGTTTGGCGTTCAAAACCTGAAAATCGTGGACTCCGCGCTCTTTGAGCAGTCCTGCCACGACCTCGGATTTCTCGATCGACACCGTGCCCACAAGAATCGGCCTGCCCGTTTCGCGCAAGTGGCATATCTCATCGACCACGTGCTTGAACTTACCCTTCTCCGTAGCAAACACGAGGTCGGTCATATCGTCACGAATCAAGGGCAGGTTCGTGGGCACCTGCAACACGTCAAGGTCATAGATCTGGGCGAATTCCATCGCTTCCGTGACGGCAGTACCCGTCATGCCCGCGATCTTCTTGTACAGCTTGAACAGGTTCTGATACGTGATGCTCGCAATGGTCTGCGTCTCGAACTGAACCGACACGCCTTCCTTCGCTTCCAGCGCCTGGTGCAATCCGTCCGAGAATCGCCGCCCTTCCATCATGCGGCCCGTGAACTCGTCGACAATCAGCACCTCGCCGTTGCGCACCACGTATTCGTCATCGCGCTTGTAGAAGTTGTGGGCGCGGATAGCCTGCTCAATCATGTGGACGGTGCCGAGCGAGTCTTCCGCGTACATATCCTCGACGCCCAGCAGCCGCTCTGCGGTTGTCATCCCCTCTTCCGACAACAGAACATGGCGGTGCTTCTCGTCGACTTCGTAATGCTTGTCCTTTCGCATCTGACGCACGGCCGCATCGACTTTGTAATAGAGATCGGTGCTCTTTTCGGGCCGGCCGGAAATGATCAGCGGCGTGCGCGCTTCGTCGATAAGGATCGAGTCGATTTCGTCGATGATGGCGTAGTTCAGCGCACGCTGCACCCGATGCTCGGGCTTGCGGGCCATATTGTCGCGCAAGTAATCGAAACCGAACTCGTTGTTGGTGCCATAGGTCGCGTCGGCGCGATAGCCAACCTGGCGTTCCGCGTTGTCCATGTCGTGCTGGATGAGACCCACGGTCAGCCCCATGAACTCGCAAATCGGCCCCATCCATTCACGGTCACGGCGCGCCAAGTAATCGTTGACCGTTACGATATGGACGCCTAGCCCCGTGAGGGCATTCAGGTACACGGGCAAGGTCGCCACTAGCGTTTTGCCTTCGCCGGTGACCATTTCCGCGATCTGTCCCTTGTGCAGGGCAATGCCGCCGATAATCTGCACGTCGAATGGCCGCATGCCCGTAACGCGCTTCGCGGCTTCGCAACACGCGGCGAATGCCTCGGGAAGCAGGTCGTCCAAGGAGGCTCCTTGCGAGAGCTTTTCCTTAAAGCGGCCAGTCTGACTCCGAAGCTGGTCGTTGGTCATTTGCACGCAGGCGGTCTCCTGGCTGCGCACGGCCTGGAGCAGAGGCTCAAGCGCCTTCACCTGGCGTTCTTTACTGGTACCGAACAGGGCTTTCAGGATTTGGTTAATCACGTATGGGCGCACTCCACGGATGAGGTTGGAAAACGCGGCCAGCCTGGGCCGGCGGCGGGTGTGTTCAACGCTTCCTACAGCATGTGAAGATGATAGCAAAGGATCGAAGGGCGAACAAATCCACAAATGCCCGGACTTCGCACCCTGCGTTGCTCTCACCCAAGTCTTTGGTTGTAACGTGTCTCGCGGCGTGCTACCTTCATGCCGACTGGATGAGATAGTCACAGGGCGTGGTTCAAAGCGGAAGTCGACGTGCTGGCAATCTACCTATTAACCCTCTTCGTATCCTCCGGCATGACCGGCGTATATGTGCGCCATGTCGTCGCCGAGCAAGGATTTATAACCGGCTTTTCTGGCGGGACCCTGTTGACGGTGGGTGTTGCGTGCGCCTACGCCTCCACGCAGTTGGCCTATGTCACGTTCTTGCGGCTGCTTTGGCCGCCAAAGACCAACATGCCGCTACTCGGCGAAAGCATCTCGCACGCGTGCTGCGTGTTTCTGCTGCCCTATCTCATGGGCATCCAAATCAACTGGCCCCACCCAATTTTGAAAGAAGTCGAACCGCTCATATTCCTTGGGACATTTGCGGCAATCCACTCGCTATTCAAAGTCATCACGTTGTTCTCGTTTCTGCGAAGTATTCCAGGTAAACGCATTACCGTCGTATTCTGGGCAGTCGCCACCTGCGCGACCATTCTGACCGGCTACCTGTGTTCCTCTTCGTGGATAAAGCGCGTGGAACGTGCACAGAACACGGTGGTGGAAGAAGCCAAGCCGTATCGAATCGACGGTGCGACCGCGATGGCGCGTGCTTTGCCGGAGAGTTGCGATCTGACTGTCCCGCTGAGTCCTGGAGCCAATTCCGTGCTTGCGATGCGGTGGGCCAATCTTCCGGACGCGCCCCAAGAGAACCGCGTGGGGCGTATTCACGTGACCATCGATTTCGAGAGCGAAAGCGGGAAGACCTACGACACGTGGATTGAGCTGGGTTCATCGCAGTGGCTGGACTTACACCTACCGGCAGAGTCCGTTCCCGACGATGCTACTGCTTGCACGGTGATGTGGGGCGTTGAAAAACCGCCGAAGTGGCGAGCGCTCACCAAACTGCGCCCTGCGTTGCGCTCCGATCGGAAGGTGCTGCTTTCGGGTCCCATGCTGTGCGCTGCTCTATCGGCTCAAACCACGCCCAGTGTCGTTGTGGTCGTTGTCGACGGATTGGGCGCATATCATTTCACCGGTCTGGGGACAACCAAGGCCTATACACCGAATTTGGCGGTGTTTGCCAACGGGTCGCTTTCCTTTCTTCAGGCCTATACCACGGCGCCCGAATCGGCCGCAGCTTCCATGTCTCTGCTTACGGGCGTGGGTCCGTTGCGCCACGGTTACCTGGGAACCCGGTTAGGGCCGACGCCTCGCTCGCTTCGGGCCATCCCAGAGGTCCTGCGCGAAGCCGGCTATGCGACCGCTGCCTTCTCGGAAGGCGACCGTTTCGACGATTTAACGTTTGAGCGATCGTTTGCGCGCGGGTTCGACCTTGTCGATTCGTCTGCACACTTCGAAGACACGTCCCAATCGGAATCGTCGGTCATTGCCGCACCCGCAACCGTGAGTGCAGGCAATGAGGAAACGCAGGCAGAGCCGCCGGTCTTTGGTTCGAGCCAGACCTTGAAGCGCGCCTCGGAGTGGATAAAAGCGAACCAGAGCCTGCAAACCTTTACATTTGTCCGGCTCACTGAATTGCGCGATCTCACGCCGCGAATTCAGTATGGACTGGACAGCGCCTCACAACCGCCTCGCGAACTCTACGCGGCGGCGTTGTTTCATCTCGACCATGTTCTGTCGCAGTTCCTTTCGAGTGTCCAACACTCGGCGGGCGGAGCAAACACCTTTATTGTCGTTGCGGGCGCCTACGGAACAGATTTCGCCAGCGGCGCGACTCCTTCGGCTTCGGGCCTGACGGAACCCTCGCTGCGCGTGCCGCTTCTCGTGCGCGGACCAGGAATCGAGCCCAACAAAGAAGGGAACTTGGTGAGCATCGAGGACGTAGCGCCCACGCTGGCCGCACGTTGCAGCACCAGCTTAGGTTCCGCGGTCGCGCCAAAGGACCTGCTCGGTGATGCAGTCGCCGAAGAGCCCGTCTCGGTGACAGGTAATCCACTGACCATTACCTCGCGCAACGATCTGTGGCGTATTGTGTGGGAGACGGGACGTACGCCCTTTGAGAAAGATGCGAGCGGACCCCAAGGATTCGCCCGCTTGTACAACCTGAGTCGCTACACTCCCAGTGCAGGCCTTTCCGATCAAGCGCCACGCAACACCGAATTGGTCACTCAATGGGTGACGGTGCTGCAGCGTTTTCTGGATGTCCAGGCCACGGAGTGGTGACCACACGGGGTGCAGCCCAATGAAGGCCCTCGTCCTTTCAGACTACATGCGCTTCGATTACACCGAGGTTCCACTTCCGGTGTGTGGCCCGGATGAGGTGATGATTGCCGTCAAGGCCTGCGGTATCTGCGGCAGCGACATTCACGGCATGGACGGAAGCACAGGGCGACGGCGTCCTCCAATCATCATGGGGCACGAGGCTGCGGGCGACATTGCCGCGATGGGCTCGGATGTGCGCGAGTGGCGCATTGGCGATCGAGTTACATTCGACTCCACGATTTCTTGCGGAACGTGCGCGTTCTGCATTCAGGATCGCGTCAATCTCTGCAACCACCGTCGCGTTCTCGGCGTCTCTTGCGAAGATTACCGCCAAGATGGGGCCTTCGCCGGATTCGTCGTCGTACCGTCTCGCATCCTCTATCGGCTTCCCGATACGCTTTCCTTTGAACACGCGGCCATGGCCGAGGCCGTTTCGGTTGCGGCGCATGCCGCAGGTCGAATCCCGGTGCATCCCAGCGATACGGTCCTCGTCGTTGGGACCGGCATGATTGGGTTGCTGGTCATCCAAGTGCTCGCCCTCACCGGGTGCCGAATCATCGCGGCAGATATCGACCGGCAACGCCTCGAAATGGCGCGTTCGTTCGGAGCGAAGGACACCGTCTGCACCTCGGACTGCAACGCACACGAGCGGATACTGGAGTTGACGCAACGGAGCGGAGCGGACGTATCATTTGAAGTGGTGGGGAAAGACGATACCGTGCGGCTCGCAATCGAGTCGTTGCGCAAGGGGGGTACGGCCGTACTCGTTGGAAACACCTCGCCGGAAGTCTCGCTCCCGCTTCAATCGACGGTCACGCGCGAGATTTCGCTGCTGGGATCGTGTGCTTCCGCGGGTGAGTACCCGCAAGTACTCGATTGGCTGGCAACTGGCGCGATTCGTGTGGATCCGTTGATCAGTGCGGTTGCGCCGCTTGCGGAAGGAGCGCAGTGGTTCAGCCGGTTGTATGCAAAGGAGCCTTCGTTAATGAAAGTCATCCTTAGGCCCGATGACGAAAGTTCAACACCATGAATGTGAATTTGTTTGACCTCTCCGGCAAAGTCGCCATCGTCACTGGAACCAGCCGGGGGCTGGGCCAATACATGGGGCGCGCACTCGCGAGAGCAGGCGCGGACCTCGTCATAACCAGCCGCCTTGTTGAGACTCTAATGCCGTTTCAGAACGAAATTGAAGCGATGGGACGGCGCGTGCTGCCACTTGCCTTGGATGTCATGGACCAATCCAGTATTGAGGCAATGACGGCAAAGGCGAACGAACATTTCGGACGGATTGACATACTGGTTAACAATGCCGGATGCAACGTGCGCAAGCCTGCGCTGGATATAACCTGGGATGATTGGAACCTTGTGCTTGACACAAACCTCAGGGGCACGTTTTTCGTTTCGCAATCAGTGGCCCGCTTCATGATTCCCCGCCAATATGGTCGCATCATCAATATTGGCTCCGTCACGGCGGTCTTCGGCTACGCGGGGCTTGGCCCTTACAGCGCAAGCAGAGGCGGGACGAAACAACTCACTATGAGCCTCGCCGACGACTGGGGCGTCCACGGGATTACGGTCAATTGTCTCGCGCCGGGCTGGTTCAAGACCGCGCAGAATGCGGTGATGTACGAGAATGAGGAGTGGGTCGCCTACCTGTGCGATCGCATCCCGCTGAAACGTCCCGGCCAGCCTCAGGATCTAGATGGAGCCGTCGTTTTCCTCGCTTCCGAAGCGAGTGGTTATATTACGGGTCAGACGCTGTTGGTGGATGGCGGAATATCCACGGGCGCGACACGCGCGCTCCCCAAGAAACCCGATACGCCCTAAACAAATTGAGGATTCCCGCATTGCAGATTGACGTACTCCCGACACAACAAGACGTGAACCAGCTCGCGTGCAGCATGATTCTCGGCGAACTCGACCGGAAGCCCAACCTGCTTTTCTGCGCGGCGACGGGTTCCTCCCCCGCGGGCGCCTATCGCGCCATGGGCGAGGCCGCGAAGGCCAATCCCACGATATTCTCCCGCATGCGCCTATTGAAGCTTGACGAGTGGGGCGGGCTGCCGATGGATCATCCTGGGACTTGCGAGCACTATCTCCGAGAATATCTCGTCAAGCCGCTGTCCATCGACGAAGCGCGCTATTTCGGATTCCAAAGCGCCCCATCCAGTCCGGAGGCCGAGTGTGAACGTATGCGTGCCCAACTCAACGAGTTGGGACCCATCGACGTTTGCGTCTTAGGTTTGGGATTAAACGGCCATCTCGGCATGAATGAACCAGCCGCCACGCTTAGTCCAAACTGTCACGTGGCCGAACTCACGCCGACGGCAATGGGGCACTCGATGTTGGCCGGCGGAAAGCCCCACTATGGGCTGACGCTCGGCATGGCGGATATCCTTCAGTCGAGACTCATTCTCCTTCTGAATCTCGGTGCATCGAAACGCGAACCCATGCGGCGGTTTCTCACACAACGCATCGACACGGATTTCCCGGGATCCCTGCTGTGGACCCACCCCAATACGATCATCTTGTGCGACAGGGACGCACACCCGGAGTAGCTTGGTTCAACGGAAATTGGAGGCAGAAGACATGGAATCCTGCGTCGGCGTCGGACTGGTCGGCTCGCAGTTTATCAGCACCATTCACGCGCGTGCGCTCAAGCATGTGCCGAACGCCCGGCTTGTGGCGGTAGCCTCCCCCACTCCCGGCAACGCCAACCGATTCGCCGAAGCCCACGGTATCGCGTCGGCCTTTACAGATTACCGCAGGCTACTCGATTGCCCCGAGATTCAGATGATCGTGATTGGCGCGCCCAATGATCTGCATTACTCGATTGTGCTGGATGCAGCGTCGGCGGGAAAGCACATCGTCGTCGAAAAGCCGCTGTGCCTTAACTTGAACGAGGCGGATCGGATGATCGCCGCGTGCAAGGAACACGGCGTAAAACTGATGTATGCCGAAGAGCTTTGTTTTGCGCCGAAGTATGTGCGCATGAAGCAACTGCTCGACGAAGGGGCGATCGGCACACCTACGCTTATCAAACAATCCGAAAAACATGACGGACCGCACGCGCCCCACTTTTGGGACGTCACGCGCAGCGGAGGTGGCGTCACAATGGACATGGGTTGCCACGCCATCGCCTTCTTCCGCTGGATGCTCGGCAATGCGCGCATCACTTCGGTCTACGCACAGATGGGCACGCACGTGCACGCCGACAAGACGAGAGGCGATGACAATGCCATCCTCGTACTCGAATTCGAAAATGGGACCGTTGCGATTGCCGAAGAAAGCTGGACGAAGCTAGGCGGCATGGACGATCGCGCCGAAGTGTACGGATCGAAGGGTGTCGCCTACGCAAACCTCCTTCAGGGCAATGCCATTCAAACGTACAGCGCCGATGGATACGGCTACGCCGTCGAAAAGGCCGGCTCCACGCAGGGTTGGTCGTTCACCATGTACGAAGAGGAATGGAACTACGGATTCCCTCAAGAAATGGCGCACTTTGTCGACTGCGTCGCGAACGACACGCAACCGCTGGTAACGGGCGAAGACGGTCGCGTAGTGCTGGAAGCCATCTTCGCCGCCTATCAGTCTGCCGCTACCGGACACAAGGTGGCACTCCCATTCCATACCACCGCCTCACGGCCCATTGATCTCTGGAGACCAACTTGAACTTCCCGCGCTTAAGGTCTCAGTGAAACAAGCGCGTCCAGCAGTTCCTTACGAGCCTTATCAGCCACGCTGCGATCGGCGTCCGAGTCTTTCCACCAGAGCCCCCGATTCTGTTCGTAGGCCGCGCAGACTCGCGCGGGCAGGTCCGTGAGCAGGGTGCGCGCCGCGTCGACTTTCGCTGCATCCACACCTCGCGCCGCCGCATCGTCTGCCGCGTCCTTGAGCATGGCCAGATACTCGTAGTCTTCGATGCTTTCGCGGCACGCCTCCATATGCTTCCCGTCGGTCACTCCCTCGGGGCTGACAAACGACATCGCATAGCCGTTGCCTTTCGCGCCATACTCGTTCCACGAATCGCCGCCGCCCGTATCCCCGAAAGCCCAGAAGTACGTGCTCTTCGCGCCGTACTGCCAGCACGTCCATGCCTGCAGACGATGATAGGTGTACGGATCGAGCAACCGCGCCGGGCCGCTGCACGAGTAGAAATCGAGCGCAACACCTTTGTTGTGTTGTTCGACAAAGAAGTCGCGGAAATCCTGTTTCGCGTTCAAGAAACTGGGGCGATTGGGACACAAGACATCACAGAATGGCAGCCACGCCGCGTTTGCGACCGTTATGTCGTCGTAAATTGGATCTTCCCATACACGCACCCCGGTGGCCGCTTCGCGAATCGGTTTCGCCCATGCCGCGATGACGGCGTCCTGCTCTGGAGATTGCGGCTCATCGACAAGAAGAATGGCCAACTGCTCGGGCTTCAGCCCGCGTTCTCGAAAGTGATTGGCCCAGAACGTAATCCATTGCTTCACGGCGGCGTCAAAAGGAGCCGTCCCCATCTCGAAACCGCCAAGTTTGTTTGAGACGGCTGCAAACACGCAGTACTGACCCGCACCCGCCCACCGGTCGAGCCACGCGTCGCAGTATGCCGTGTCCGGCGTCTTGACGTAAGCGCCGCTTGCATCGAACTCTCCTGCAGCCAATGTGCCAGGACTGGCCCACGGCGAGTCCACGAAATGCTCTTTCAGATCCGCGATGAACTCGTCTCGCATTGCTTCCGTGACGCCATACATGGACGGCCGGTCGGTATAGTCCCAACCGCCAAAGTGCAGCCGCGGCTTCTCGGGGAAGCGCACGGGATAGACTTGAAGCCGTACTGGCAAGAACTGTGTCGTCGCGCCCGCATTGAGCGCAATAGTCCCCGAATGCACCGTAGCTTCAAGGTCCGTGGGGTGGAATGTCAGCCACACCTGTCGCGTCATGCCCGATGGCACGTGAATTACGTATCCGTCGTCCTTCTTTTCCGCCAACGGAAGAGCAGCGGCTACGGGAAACCCCGTTCGCGTGTCAGTCCATGCCACTTCATGCACCGTTACGTATGCGGGAACTGCACCACCCGGCAGCCCCTCGAACCGCAACGTCACTTCCATGTCTTCGGTTGTGGTGTTGGTAATATTGAAAGAACCCGCCCGGTACTCGTTGTTCATCATCCAGACATCCACGAGCGGCTCCGCTTCCATCGGAGGTTCTGCAAACAGATCCAGCGGTTCCCAGAGTCCCGTCTGCCATATCTGTACGGGCTTGAGTCCTTTTGCGCTCCAAAGCTTGGCCTGGCATTGAAACACCCGCGCATGCAGCGGCGTCAGCGGGAGTATCGCCTTAAACGCCGCAGGATACACGGGCGCGGCCCCTGCCTGTTCGGCCGCGATAGCATCCAGTTCCTTTGACACCGCGTCGGCCACATCAGCCGGAACGCCATTTGCTTTGGAGGCCTTTCGGACCGAATCAACATCCTCACGAAGGCGCCGCTGTACGCAGGTATGCACGTTGATGCGCTGCACGAATTCGCTCAGGTCGGCAATCGCTTCGCCTTCAACCGGCGAAGAAAGCCACTCTTCCTCTCCTCCGGCCACTTCGATCTCATCCACGAATGTGAACGGCTCGTTCACAACGACAAGTCCCACATAACGCCCGTGTATGCGGAGCTTGTCTGTGGTGAACTTATGGACGGCATAGCCACCCTGAAGCGAAGAATCCGGCTTGGCACTCAACGCGGCCAAATCACCGATCCAGCGATACTGCTTATCTTCGCCCGCGACGAAGATGAAGATAGCCCGTGGCCAAGTGACTCCAGCCACACCGGCGGCTGTGTTGAACGAGATGCCTCGAATCGGCTTTTCCGCCCCAAGGTCAATGTTGATAGTCGCCTGACCCGCGCCGGTCCATCCAACCGTCGATGGCTGCGTCCAGAAGTGCCCTTCCGTGTATACGCCATCGGTGAGTTGTGTCGCATCGCCCGAGTCGGTGCAGTGCTCATAGTTGGGTGTAGGGCTTAGGGTATACGCCGCCCCCTTGGCCAGGTTCTGCCATGCCGGTTCATCCGCAGAAGCAAAACTCGCGCCCCAAGGCATGAGTATCGATAACACCAAGAAGGCCCTGAAACCTGCTATTGTCCGTGCCGAAATCCGCATACTTCCCCCTCTCGGCACTCGCATAGAGTGCCTGTGCAATACAACAAGCATCGAATACGCTATTTCAGTCCACGCAACAACGTTTGAAACTCGGGATCATCGTCCAGTATGCGTCCGGCCGCGGCGCGAAGTCTATCGACCTGTTCCTTCTGTAAGTTGAACGAAGTCGGAATCTCATTCAGATAGCTTCGCTCGGCATCGTCGCGCATGCGATTGAAACCCACCTCAATGAAAAAGTACTGGCAATCGGGAACGCGCAATTCGGGCACATTCTCATCGACAGCGTCTTTACCCGCCAGAGCGACTGTCTTGCCCCGAACTTCGCGCAGGGTATTGAGATTTCGGACATAACTTCGAAGAAATGCGATTTCAGCCTCGGAATAGTTGCTCAAGGGAGCCGAACTCACCACGTTAAGCACGTTGAGCAGACCGACCACGTCACGGTCTTTGTCCCACGTCACTCTTCCCGCGCGCTTCGCATCGACCGTAATGATGACGACCTTCTTGATCTCCCCGCTCTCGACCGCCGAACGCAGACTATCTTCAGGCATGACGCCATCCATGAACTGAATCACCGGCAGAACACCAAGATTGTCCGATACTCCTCCATCGGAAAGATGCACATACGGCTTGTCTGACTTCAGATAGCTTTGCATTTCCAACGCCGCGGAATACTGCGGGCTGTAGAAATCGCTGGTCGCCAGGGTCGTTTCCAACCATGCAGGCATTTGATATCCGTTGCCTTTATCGAAATTGCGCAACGTCATTGGCGTCAACAAGCCGGGAAACGCCGCTGAAGCTGCCACAGCATGACCAATGGGATACGTGTCCAAATTGGAGTTCAAGAGGTCGAACTGACGCTGGGTAAACTCGAACCGGCTTCCCAACGCCATATCCGTGGAGTTGATGAGGACAAACGGGCGCGTCCTCCTATCCAACAGATCCGCAAAGGTCCGCCGCTCGAAAATCTCACGCGTGAACGTGTCAGCCATAAGGTCGGTGCGGCCATAGAACGGAGACGCCAGCTTGATGTAGTTGCGCCATTTCAACCCTTGCGAAAGCAGGTTCGATTGAATGTCGCGGTACAAAACCTTGTCCGGAAAATCCGCGAAAGTCCGTTCTCCGAACAGAGCAAAGTACGCTGCGGGCAGACTCCCCCCCGAAACGGACGAAATTACGTCGACTTCATCGAGAAGCCTGCGCTTCTCCCCATCCCACACAATTTCAGTCGCGCGCAACTTTTCCAATACGCCATAGGCCAGCGAAGCGGCGCGCGTTCCACCGCCCGAAAAAGTCAGGATTACAAACAGACCATCCGAGTTGTCTTTGCCGGGCACGAGACTGCTGAATCGATATCCCCCTGAACCTGGCACACGGTGGAGACGCTCGTTCTCCACCGGCGCCGTCGCGCACGCTCCAACCAGAAGCGCCAAACAGACCCCAAAACCAACTTGAACGAATCTTGTCACTGCTTCACTCTTCCAATATGTCCAACACGTGGGACTCTTGGCCTCACATATTCGATTCGCATCCACACGACGTATCGTGACTGGCACATTCCCTAAGCGCAGAAACCCCAGTCACGCGCACCTCTATACGTACGCAACACAAACAAAAGGGTAGCCCATCGGACAGAGAATCACAAAGAACCTCGCCGCAAGAAGAGACCCTTGTTGCCAGGAAGCCAAACTGCCATCCCGAGTCCCTCTTAGGCGGACGAGGTACCCAGCCAAATGACAATCAGGTCCTGGGTTACAAATAAGCGCCCGTAGACCAGTTCCGCCACCTACTTCGGTTTGTCATGCTGAGCGTAGCGAAGCATCTGGCACTGCAAAGAATCGTGCTTAAGCCAAATCCTTCGCTTCGCTCAGGATGACAATTCCCGAGCGATCTCGTCGCTTGTCCTCCTAAGCGGCGGACCGCGCCAGTGCGGGTTTCAACAGAAGAAACAACCCGAGTGGGCGACGCGACCAGTAGACATGCGAGGCCGAATTCGGAAACTGCCCAAGGGACGCGAACGCTGTGAGCACAGACGGGTCTGTCCCAATTCCGCCATCGCCGCGTCTTTTTCGCTATAATATGAATGGGGGAGTCAATATTGATTGCCTCCTACACGGTCCCTGACTGGACTGCAGGTCCAGATTCGCGTTCTCCGATGGAGGGAGCGATGCTGAGAGCGCAGATCGAGCGAATTCTTGAAGCCGAACGCGACGCCAAAGAGCGGATCGCCTCCGCGGAACGCGAAGCAAAGGCGCAAATCGAAACTGCCAGGGCTCAACGTGCCGCTCGTCTGGAACGCGCGCGAACCGAAGCGCTCGCCGAAGCAGATTCCATCCTTCAACAGGCCACCCTTGAGACCGAGTCAGAACGGCTCCAAATCCTCGCACAGGCTGAGGCAGATGCGCGCGCCTTTCTGACAAAGGCGGACCGGCTGGAAGGGACATTCGCCACACAATCCGCTCGGTCTATCGCGGGACTTGAACCATGATTGCCTTGGCGCGATATGCGGAAGCCAATACGGTTACGCGTGCCATGCTCTCGGACTTGTTGTCCACGAGCGACTACGACGCCCTGATTCGCACGTCAACCCTTGCAGAAGCATGGAACTATCTCCGCAAGACGGCCTATGCGCCGGTGCTTTTCGACCACCCCTCCGACGGCCCCGCACCACTGGAGCACGCTATTCGAACCGCGTGCGCGCTGCGTTTCAAACGTTCCATCGCCCGCCTGCACGGACGGGCGCGACCCGTGGCCCAATTGCTTCTTTCGCGGTGGGACCTGGACAACCTCGAATTCGCTCTTCGGCATTGGCATGGCAACGATCGGCAAGCCGGGCACATCAAAGCCCTGCCGAGTTTCGCCGACGCCATCTCATACGAGGGCATATTGAACGCGGGCAGCCTGGGAGAAGTCTTGGCCGCCGTTCAGGACACGCCGTACGCGGACCCCATCGCCTTGAGCGCCTCGGAATACAAGCAGAAACAGTCAATCTTCTTCGTAGAGATTGCACTCGAAAAGGACTACTATCGGCGGCTTCTCTTGGCCACCTCCAAGTTGTGGGGACCAGACGCACGTGACGGCCTTGCGGCACTCGGGGCAGAGATCGACGCTCTCAATCTGTCGTGGCTGGGCAGGCTTCTCCAATCAAAGCAAGTGGAGTCCGGAGAGCTTTCCTCTGTACTTATACCCGGTCCGTCTCCGCTTACGCGACGACTGACCCACAAGTCGGCATCTCCGAGCGATCTGCAGCAACTCCACACGGATTTCGCGGGAAGATTTCTTCCGGTTCAACGTGACACGGATACCGAAATTCAGCGTCTTGGCATGCTTGAAGACGCAGTGCGCGCGATGGCCGTCGAATACGCTCAACGCGCGTTAGGCAGATACCCGTTCCGAATCAGCACGGTCTTTGCCTGTTACGTGCTACTGCGAGCCGAAATGAAGAATTTGTGCACGGTTCTTGCGGGCAAAAGCGCGGGCTATTCCGAGCACGAATTCCACTCGAGATTGCTCATGGTGAGGAGAAGCTAGATGCTTGTCCCCGAGAAAATGGACCGAGTCACGGCCGCTGTCCTGCGGACGGATTTGGACCGTGTTCTCAATGAACTTGCCACGATTGGCGCGCTTCACCCCGCGCACGTTGAAGAATTTCACGCATGGGCGAAAGACCTTTCGACTACGGATGCCGACTTGTTACGGGTCGAGTATGAGAAGCGTCAGGCACGCATCGCGCAACTAGTCGAGACCATTCACCCCTCGGGATCCTCGCTTCAGCCTGCCCTTCAGCGATCCCAAGCCGTCATACCGCTCAATGTACTCGACAACGAGATATCCCGACTCGAAGGTGACGTTGCCCCGTTGGTGACTGCTCAATCACGCGCGGTGGAGAAAAGAAAGGGACTTGCTGCTCAAGCGCAGCAGATTGAAGACCTGTTGCCTGTGGGTGTTCCGTTTGCGGAACTCGCCCAGTCAACTTTCCTATTCACCGCCGTTGGATCGATCAGCTTGTCTCAACTCTCAAACCTCCGAGAGCTCCTTTCGAGAATCCCCGCCGTGGTCTACCCTTTCCAAAGTGGACAAGAATCGGCGAGAATCGCATGCGTCGTGCTCAAGAAGGACAAAGAGGTACTTCAGCACGCGCTGCGCGACTGCAATTTCCATGAAGCCGTTTCCTACCCCGACTTGGCATCCGTGACGGCAGCGGCGCAGGAAGAAATCGGCAAAGAGATGGCGAAGATCGACAGTGAGCTTGCGCAGATTGACCAGCAGTTCGCGCTGGCGCGCCAAGAGACACTACCCACTCTTCACGCACTTGCTCACGCCGTTGATGACGTGCTCACGACGCTCTCACTGAAGAGCTGCTGTCGCGTTTCCGATAAGACTTGCGTTCTTTCCGGTTGGACTCCGAAGACAAAGACTGCAGAACTCTTCTCCGCCCTGCAGGACAAAACCGGTGGCATAGCCATCGTGTATGCGGAAGACGCGGATGAGCTTAGTCAGTCACAGGAAGAGACACTCGATGTACCTGTACTTACAAAACTTCCCGGATTTCTGAAGCCTTTTGAACTCCTGACTGATGGGTACGGGGTGCCCGCCTATCGTAGCCTCAACCCCACCCTCTTTGTGGCCGTCACGTTTCTCCTGATGTTCGGAATGATGTTTGGCGACGTCGGCCACGGCCTTGTATTGGCCTGCGCGGGCGTATTCCTTTGGAGGCGCAAGACAGACCTGCGTCCCGTCGCTCAATTGCTGGTCTGCTGCGGGGCAACCGCATCGGTTTTTGGATTGCTTTACGGCAGCGTCTTTGGGTTCGAGACGCTCATTCCAACCTTGTGGGTCAAGCCACTCGAACACCCCACGACGTTGTTCTCGGTCGCCGTTACCTTCGGTGTCGCGGTGATCAGCCTTGGATTGCTGCTCAATATCGCCAACGCCATCCGCTGTCGTACGCTCTTGCGTGACCTCTTTGACGTATCCGGCCCCCTCACGCTTGTCTCCTACTGGTCCGCCGTGGGACTGTTCATCAAGTCATACATGTCCACACAGAAGGACTTTTCGTCCACACTTCTGCTCTGTTTAGTTGCGCTTCCCTTGATTGCCTTCTTCGCAAAAGGACCGGTGCTCGCAATCGCAGGAGTACAAGACAAGGCATTTCCCGAAGGTATCATCGGGTACATCATGGAATGCGCCGTGAAGATCCTCGAAGTTCTCATGGGGTACCTTGCCAACACCGTGTCATTCATCCGTGTGGCAGCCTTCGGACTGGCCCACGCCGGACTCTTTGTGGCGATCTTCAGCATCGCCGAGTCGTTGCCTGCTGGTCCGGCAGGCGCCGTTTCGTCGTGGCTCGTGCTCTTCTTCGGCAACCTCGTAGTCATCGTTCTCGAGGGACTCGTAGTCACCATTCAAGCGCTTCGCCTTGAATACTACGAGTTCTTTGGCAAGTTCTTCTCGCGCATGGGGACCAAGTACCAGCCGATTTCATTCTCGAAGACCGTCGGCAAGCCGGCGGGTTGAAAGGCGGAAAGCATGTCACAATTCCGATTCGGAAAGTCACGCACCCTCACCATCGCACTGACCTTGCTCGCAGTGTTGACGCCCGTTCTACTGACATCCATCGTCTTCGCGCAAACCGAAGCATCCACTGCGAAGACACTGGACCCAGCCGCAATCAAATGGGCATTCATGGCCGCCGCCCTCAGCGTTGGCACGGCCTGCCTCGGAGCCGCGATTGCCGTGGCCTACATCGGCGCTGCAGCCGTGGCGGCAGTCGCCGAGAAACCACAACTTGCGGGACGGACACTCATATTTGTGGGTCTGGCCGAAGGTATCGCCATCTACGGGTTGATCATTGCCATCATGATTCTCGGAAAGATCTAGCAAATGAACTTCCTCGCCATCGGAGACAGGGACATGGTCCTAGGCATGCGTCTCGCTGGTGTCTCTGGACACATCGCGACTGACCGCGAGACCGCGCTCGCCGGATTGCAGGAAGCCAAGTCTCGCAAAGACTGCGCGGTTGTTCTCATGTCGGAACGCGTGGCGGCGACGATACGCGACGAATTGAACGCGCATGTTTACGGCGCCGGTTATCCTCTCGTCCTGGAGATACCCGATGCGGCCGGACCGTCAAGCACGCGGGTCTCCATTGAAGAAATCGTTCGCAAGGCAATCGGAGTGAGCCTATGAACGGCAAACCTCCCATCGATGCCGACGCGCAGATGATTGGCGCCATTCTTGCCGACGCGGAAGCCCAGACGACAAAGATTGCCGAAGAAGCGCGCTCCACCGTAGACGCCGAACTCAAGAGCATCGAAGCGGAAGCCAAGGCGGTCCGCGAGGAAATTGTCGGCAGGGCCAAAGACAAGGCGCAGCGTCTTCGCGCAAGGGGCCAGGCACTTGCCGCTGTAGAGGCGCGCAGAATTGTCTTGCGCGCCCGCGAGTCTGCGATTCAGTCTATTCTCACGCAAGTGAAGGAGCAGTTGGCCGTGCTCCGCTTAGACGACGCCGCTTATCGAGCGTCACTTCTCTTTCTGGCGGAAGAAGCTGTTCGCGGCGTGTCGGAGCCGGTCGTTCAACTCGCCGTGGCAAAGAGAGACAGCCACCTACTCGATTCCGACTTTCAGTTCGCACTGAAGAACGGCGTGTCCAAGAGTCTGGGAATTGGCCCGGATATCCGATTCGCCTTCGATCTCGCGGATACGGCGGGCGGCTGCGTCGCGAGGTCAGGCGACGGTCGCATCGTCTTTGACAACACGTTCACCCGGCGCTTTGAGAGAGCGCTACGCTCTCTTCGCGCCGCGATACTCAAGGAAGCACCGAACTGCCATGAGTGAACGAATTATAGGCACCGTAAAGCGCGTGGTCGGCCCTGTTGTGGAAATCGCGTGCAGCGACGACGCGGAGATGCTGGAACTTGTCTACGTCGGTGAGCACCGTCTGATCGGCGAAGTCGTGCGTATCAAGCAGAAGTCCGCATGGGTGCAAGTCTACGAAGACACGACTGGTCTCCGCCCTCGCGCACCGGTCCACGGCACAGGCGAACCTCTTTCCGTTGAACTAGGACCGGGACTGGTTGGTGGAATCTACGATGGCGTTCAGCGCCCTCTCGATATCCTGCGAGTCCGAACCGGTGACTTTATCTCAAAAGGCGTGCACGCTCCCGCCATCGCCCGCGACAAGCCGTGGCGGTTTACTCCGCTGCTGAAGCCGCCCTGCACAGTGACGGGCGGAACCGTGCTAGGCACCGTGCAGGAGACGGATGCAATCCTGCACAAGATCATGGTGCCCCCTTCCACCTCAGGCGAGTTGACCTATCTCGCGTCCGACGGAGACTACAAGGCGGAAGACCGCATAGCATCGGTTCGCACCACCGATGGCAACGTCGACATACCGCTCTTTCAGCGCTGGCCGGTTCGCGCTGCGCGTCCCTATGCGGCACGCCTCCCACAAACTACCCCGCTCATCACCGGACAACGTGTCGTTGACACGCTGTTTCCCGTGGCCCGGGGCGGCGTCGTGGTCGTTCCCGGCGGATTCGGCACAGGCAAGACCATGGTCCAGCATGCCCTCGCGAAATGGTGCGACGCGGACCTCGTGGTCTACATCGGCTGCGGGGAACGTGGTAATGAAATGACCGAAGTTCTGACCGACTTCCCCAAGCTGATCGATCCCCGCACGGGGAAGTCACTCATGGATCGCACAATCCTGATTGCCAACACGTCCAACATGCCCGTGGCGGCTCGTGAAGCAAGCATCTACACCGGAATCACGATTGCCGAGTACTTTCGAGACATGGGCCTCAACGTGGCCGTCATGGCGGATTCAACGTCGCGGTGGGCCGAGGCATTGCGCGAGCTCTCGGGACGCATGGAGGAAATGCCCGCCGACGAGGGTTTCCCCGCGTACTTGCCAACGCGTCTTGCGGAATTCTACGAGCGCGCGGGCGTTGTGAAGACCCTGGCAGGCGATGAAGCGTCCATCACGACGATCGGCGCGGTCTCTCCGCCGGGCGGAGACTTCTCGGAACCCGTCACCCAACACACAAAGCGCTTCATACGCACGTTCTGGGCGCTCGACAAACAGCTCGCCAACGCGCGCCACTACCCCGCCATCAGTTGGCTTGACAGTTACAGCGAGTACGTGGACGACGTGTCGGAATGGTGGGACAAGAAGACCAACGGCGAGTGGCGAAGCCTGCGCGCGGGCATCTTGTCCGTGATGCAACGCGAAGCCCGTCTCGAACGTGTGGTGAAGTTGGTGGGAGCCGACGTGCTGCCCGACAGCCAACGCATCATTCTCGACGTCGCGACGATGTTCAAGAATGCATTTCTCCAACAAAACGCTTACGACAAGACGGACGCCTTCTGCGTTGCGGAGAAGCAGTATCGCATGCTCAAAATCATCATGGCCTACTATGAACTGGCCGGCAACGCCATCAAGCGCGGAGCGGCTCTGGCCGAACTGCGCGGCATGGATGTCATGCGCGACATCGCGCAAATGAAATACGAATGCGGCAATGAGGAAACCGGCAAGCTCGACGGAATCCTCGCCAAGCTCGAAAGGTCGGTGAATGAACGCACAGCCGCCCTCATCTGATCTCCAGGACAACAGCCTGCTCGACCGGCGCGAGTATGTTGGCGCGGACGAAGTGTCCGGCCCCATTCTCGCCGTAAGCGGCATACACAACGTCGGCTACAACGAGTTGGTGGAGATCGTCGACCCGCGTGGCAATATTCGCCTCGGCATGACCCTCGAAGTATCCGAGGGCGCGGCCGTAGCCCAAGTGTTTGAAGGCACGTCGGGGCTGCGCCTGAACGATACGCGCATTCGCTTTCGCGGCGAGCCGCTGGCCATACCTGTTTCGCCGGAGATACTCGGCCGGGCCTTCGACGGCTTGGGCCGCCCGACTGACGGCAGTCCCGAACCTTCTGGCGAATTCCGCGATGTGAATGGATTACCCGTAAATCCGACTGCGCGCGACTATCCCCGCAAGTTCATCCAGACCGGGATCTCTGCAATCGATGGAATGAACACCTTGGTCAGAGGGCAGAAGCTCCCCATCTTCTCGGGAAGCGGCCTGCCGCATCGGCAGATCGTCGCGCAGATCGCTCGGCAGGCAAGGATTGTCGGCGAAGAAGCGTCGTTTGCGGTGGTCTTTGCGGGGATGGGCATCAAGCACGATGAAGCCGTCTTCTACCTCCGGAGTTTTGAAGAGTCGGGCGCCATGGGCCGGGTCGTAGCGTATTTAAGCCTCGCCGACGCGCCTTCCGTCGAACGCCTGATCACCCCGCGCGCTGCGCTGACGGCAGCGGAGTACCTCGCCTTCGACCTCGGGATGCACGTGCTCGTCATCCTCACCGATATGACCAACTATTGCGAAGCGCTCCGCGAGATCTCCACGCAGCGCCAAGAGATACCCAGCCGCAAGGGATATCCCGGCTATCTGTATAGCGACTTGGCCAGCATCTACGAACGTGCAGGCATGATTATCGGGCGCGAAGGTTCCATCACACAGGTTCCGGTCGTCAGTATGCCCAACGACGACATTTCCCATCCCGTGCCCGATCTGTCGGGATATATCACCGAGGGACAGATTGTACTCGAACGTGATCTCGATCAACGCGGGATTTACCCGCCCATAGCCGGGTTGCCTTCACTTTCACGGCTAATGAAAGACGGAATTGGTGAGGGCATGACGCGCGAAGACCATGCGCATCTCGCCAGCCAACTCTTTGCCGCATACGCGCAAGTGAAGAACATTCGGGCGCTGGCATCAGTAATCGGCGAAGAAGAACTCACAAAACTCGACCGGACCTATCTCGAGTTCGGCGACGCATTCGAGCGCAAGTTCCTCAGCCAAGGCTCGGACGAAGACCGCTCGATCGCGCAAACGCTCGATACCGGCTGGGAGGTGCTTTCTACCCTGCCGCGCGAGGAACTGCATCGCATTACCGAAGACGAAATTCGCAAGTACTACGGAAAGTGAAATGCCACGCTACGAACTAGCGCCCACGCGCACAAACCTCCTGCGACTTAAGGGCGATCTCGCGTTCGCCTTGGAGGGCTACGAACTCCTTGAGCAAAAGCGCGAGATCTTGATGAGCGAACTCAAACGCGTGACCGATCGCGCCGTTGAAGCCCAGCGCACGGTGGACGCCGAACTCGAAAAGGCCTATCGCGCCTTGCGTGAAGCAAAGACTGCGGTAGGAAACATCGGCATCGAGTCGGCTGCATGCGCGATCAACATGACCACCGAACTCCATGTGCACGAGCGCCACGTTATGGGAGTTGCAATCCCCACCGTTGAGATGGCTATAACCGAGTCTCCTCCCCACTACGGCCCTACGCTCACATCCGCGTGGACCGACGAAGCCGCGAACCGGTTTCGAAGTGCGCTGGAAGCCCTTACGGTACTGGCGGAAACGCGCATTGCCGTCGTGCGCCTCGCTCGCGAGATTCAGAAGACCATTCGACGCGTGAACGCCCTCGAGAAAATCTTCATCCCCGACTACCGGGAAACGAAGAAGTACGTGGAAGACGCGCTGGAAGAGGCTGACCGGGGCGCGCTGTCTCTGCTCAAACTCGTCAAAGAAAAATTGGAGAACGTCCAATCGTGAGTATCTCTCTTCCGGTGTCAGTCCTGCACACGGAATATGACATCATCCAAATCGATGCAGACGCGCTCGAAATCTCCCAGCACCCCCGATAGCACGGCACGCCAGGGGGCGTCGGGAAGGCCATCTAGCGCGTCCCCATCCAATAGAAGATCAGAGAGATCCGCAATCACCTTCTCATACAGACCGCTGCCGTAATGTGCGCCAATACGACGAACGGACTCGAGAACCCCATTCTGAATGTAGCGTGCTTCCACGCTATCGAGTTGTCCGATATGCACCGCATGATTCGTGTTAAGGACAGCGTCCATGGCCATCCAAAGAAAATCGATGTACAACAGTCCACGCCGCCCGACCTGTCGATCGGTCAACATCATGTGTACGGATTCCAGTAACGTACCTGCCATCTGCTTGACGATAGAACCGCACGTGTCAAACGTCCCCTCTTGCACGCGATTCCAATAAAGCCAATTCCACTTCGTCTTGAGGACGCTGCGCAGGGTATCGCGCCGGTGATGATACGCAACAGGCCACGGCGTGTGGATGAGCGAGAACCCGTGAGATCTCAGTCGATTGCACAACTGCACATCTTCGTTGTTGGTGCGAAACTGCTCGCCATAACCACCTACCCCCAATATGGATTCGCGCCGGAGCACCGTGTTCGATCCGTACAAGAACAATGGCGGACATTTGCGTACGGGACCTGGATCCTGACTCAACCATTCTTTGCGCCACAGGTCCGCCGGGGTGTCTGTGAACGCCTCGATGAGCCGCCCTCCCACTCCCGCCAACTCTGGACACGGATTCTCGTACTCCATCATGGCGTACTTGGTGTAGTTCACGTCGGGCACGGCATCGCTGTCGACCGAACCGACGTACGAACCGGACGCGTGCTTCAGCGCCGTATTGCGGGCGGCAGCAAGCCCGCGATTCTGCTCATGGCGAACAATACGTACCGGATACTCCATCGCAATCTCTATCGAACGATCCGGCGTTCCATCATCCACAACAATAATCTCGGCAAGCGGGTAGTTCTGTGAAATCAGGCCCTCGATCGCCTGCCGGATATAACGCTCAACGTTGTAGACAGGAACGTAGAAGGACACCTGCTGAAACAATGGGAGTGGGTCCAGATACAGCGGAACGGGCCACGCGCGCTGCCCAAGAATGCAGTCCCTGAGCATAGCCATATCGTTCTGCGCAGGATTGAGCTTTAGGCTCGACTCAATCAATTGCAGCGCGACTTCCTGCTCCCCCTTAACCGCGAGAAACTTTGCGGCAAGATTCAAGAGCAGACAATCTCGCTGAAATAGGCGTAGGTAGCGGGAGGCAACAGCAATCGCCGACTGTGCGTTACCGTTATTAAGGAGAATCTTGGCAACCGTGTAGTGGAGCCATGGATCCCGCTCGTCGTCTAGGCGGTCCACCAGCACCTCTGCGTCTCCGCCACTGCGAATCGCGCGAATAGTATCCAGAAAGAGGAGGTCGCCGTCACTGCACCCTTCCACTTCCGGGGTAAGGGCGTCTATAGCCTCGAAGTCCCGTTTCACAAGAAGGAAGAAGAGTAGATCCCGAAAACTTCCCTCATCTTGCAGACGGTTTCGCAGCCTCGATTCCTGGCAATCCTGGATCTTGGAGCACTCGGCCAACACGAACACCTTTATCGAAGTGAATTTGCCCCTGGTTTTACGCGAAATCGACGTGCCACACGCGTGTTTAAAGTCGTATGGCTTCGTATGTATCATGGAGTGGCAGTTCTACGAAACGCAACACTCTGTAATGAAGTAAAGAAAGACTGGCAGTTATGAAGTACTGGAGGCGCTCTTGCGTGTCCTGATACTTGGCCAGCCTTTCTTTCGCAATCCGCGCGTCATGTCCCGGTATTCCGGGCCACACGAAATCCGCACCATCTGCGCCTGCCCCACAGCCGACTATTGTTTTGACCCGCTCCGTGAGAGTTGGTCGGATATTCTGAGTCGTTTTGGCGCGAACTGGACACCTGATATCGCTCTGTTTTGGTTTCCGGAGAACGACCCTCCCCCCCTTGGGATTGAGGATTCCCCTATCCCCACCGTCGCCATGGCGGGCGATTGGAATATGTTCTATCCATGTCTTTCGGTCAATCTGGGCCGATACGACCACGTCTTGTGTGACAAGGAGGGTGTTAAAGTCCTGGGCAATAACGGCATATTGCCCCATCATCTTTTTCCCCTCTACTCGCATGACCCGGAGCTCCACATGCGCTATGGAGCAGAAAAGGACATCGACATACTCTACGTCGGCAGTCTCAATTTTGCCCATTACCGCGAACGAGCAAAGTACCTTGAACGCATCGCAAGAATGTCTGACCGGTATCGCGTCGTACTCACGACTGGATTCTACGACGAAGCCTACGGACGACTGCTCGACCGCGCCAAGATTGTGTTCAACCTCTCAATTCGCGGCGAGGTCAATCTCCGCGTGTTTGAATCGATGGCCTGCGGAGCGCTCGCGTTTCTCGAAGACAGGAATGACGAGGTCCGCGACTGGTTTGAAGATGGCCGGGATCTCGTTCTGTACAACAACGACAACCTCGAAGATCGACTTGCCTACTATCTCGATCACCCCGCCGAGAGGAACGCCATCGTAGAACGCGCCCTATCGCGCGCACCGTCGTTCGCGCCGGAGAATCGCATCAACGCTATCATCGATTGGGCAAATTCCCAACCCAGCAGTGGGCGGCCCTTCCGCAATCTGCCACCCGAGGAAAGAACCTACCAGACCACCTTGCAGTACCTATCCACGTTGCGCAAGGAATACAAACCGCTCTGTGAAAAAATTATGGGGGAACCCGCCAAAGCAACACCCCAAGATCCTCAGGCATGGACTCTGGTGGCGAAGTGCGTCCTTTTTCCTCCCCCCTCCTTCCTGGAAGAAAGACGCGTCAATTTGGCGCTCAGCGTAACCCGGCGGGCGTTTGAACTTGCGCCGCATTCTGCCGCGTATGCGCTAAACGCCGCGACTACTGCCGAATGGTTGTCCAGAGATCCCGAACCCTTTCTCCGCGCTACGCTGAAAACGGATTCGCTGGACGGTGAAGAAAACCTACTCGGCTGGTTTGTCTTTGAAATCTGGATGCGTTGGCTACACGCGATTCCCCTCCGCCAGGCCAAACTATCCATGCTGCACGCGGAGGCTCACTCCCGTCTCGGCCACATTGAACTGGCGCGCGGCAACAAAGATCTCGCTGTCGACCATTTCGTCCATACACTGGAACTGGACCCTGACAACACCTCCGTGTCGCGACAATTGGCAGAGATCTATTGGGAATTGGGCCGCAAAGAGGATGCGCTCCGAGTAATACGAGTTTGTCGCTGCCACTTCCCCCTTGAACTGGAGTTACGCGATCGATTGGTGGAATGGTATCAAGCATGCGACATGGACGAGAAGGCTGAAGAAGAACTGCGAGACGCGAGACTCATCGCTCAGACTCTTATGTGTTCAACGGCAGATTCGCTTGTGCGATAAACGCGCGCGCTCTCATTCATTACATGCGCTCGAATTACAAATCGCGACCTCGATATGATGCACATGCTGAGTCCTTGGACGCGCAGCAAGAAGAACGCCAAACAGGGGGCAACGATACATGAAGATTCTCGTTACCGGCGGAGCGGGGTTCATTGGCTCGCACGTGGTCGACCACTTGCTCAATGCGGGTCATAGTGTCGACGTCGTGGACAATCTGATCACCGGCGCCAGAGAGAACCTAAATCCCAAGGCGATTTTCCACCACATGGACATCACCACGCCCGATATCGTTACGCTCTTCGAACGGGTGAAGCCGGAAGCGGTCTATCACCTCGCCGCGCAAATGAATGTTTCGGCAAGTGTGGAGAACCCCCTCTTCGATGCAACGACCAACATCCTGGGTACCATCCGGCTACTTGAAGCCTCAATCCGAAACGGCGTTAGGCGGTTCGTCTTCTCTTCCAGCGGAGGCACCATCTACGGCGCACCTGCGATATTGCCCGCAACCGAAGAGACTCCTGCCGCGCCCGTGAGCCCCTACGCCGCGAGTAAGCTTGCCGCGGAGGAATACATTAAGATGTACTCGCGCGCGTACGGAATGACCTACGTAATCCTCCGCTATTCCAACGTGTTCGGGCCGCGACAGATACCCCACGGAGAATGCGGTGTGTGCGCCGTGCTCGCTGACCTGATGCTGAAAGGCAAGATCCCGACGCTCTACGGCTTCGGCAAACCAGTCCGCGATTACGTATACGTTGACGACGTTGCGCGTGCAAACGTGTTGGCCCTGGAAAAGGGAGCCCACCTTACCATCAACATCTCCAGCGGCGTTGGCACAACGGTCAATGAACTCTTCGAAGTCCTGCGAGAAGTCATTGGTTTCACGGAGGAACCACTCCGCAAAGAACTTCGACCCGGCGAAGTCGAAAGCAACATCTGCGCAAACGCCTTCGCCAGGACAGTTTTCGGCTGGGAACCGCGCATCGGACTGCTCGAAGGCCTACGCAACACAATTCACGCGGCGCGCACATAACACCCTGACTCCAGGTGCGCGCAAGCCCGGGCGGTCTCAATTCACGAGGAACTGCCCAGCGATGCCGTAACATTGTGCGATAGAATGGAATCCCAGCGACCGTTCATACTAGACTTCGCATAGGAGATCCAAGACCGGACATTGATATCGGGGGAAGCACATGTCGGATTCGGGTCAATTGGGGGCGCTGGACTTGGGCGTATTGGTCCTATACCTCGTGGGCATCGTGGTGCTTGGCATTTGGGCGGGACTACGCCGCCGCGGCGACAGTGAAGACACCGGCTTCTTCCTTGCCGGGCGCACACTAACCTGGCCCATCATCGGCATGGCCTTGTTCGCCACCAATATCTCGACCGTTCATCTGGTGAGCCTCGCTCAAGAAGGCTATACCAATGGTCTCGCGTACGGTAACTTCGAGTGGATGGCCGCCTTCACGCTGATCATCCTCGCCATGTTCTTCGCGCCTTTCTATGTGCGCACGCGCGTCTCGACCTTGCCCGAGTTTCTCGAGCGTCGCTACAGCCGGAGCAGCCGCGATTGGCTCACCTTCATGTCCATCGTTTCCGCAATCTTCATCCACATCGGATTCTCGTTCTACGCCGGCGCCGTTGTGCTTGAGGGCCTCTTCGGCATCGGTAAAATGACGAGCATCCTCATCGTTGCCCTGGTGACGGGTAGCTACACCATAATAGGCGGCCTGACAGCCGTCGTAATAACCGAATCGGTACAAACCGTCATCCTGATACTAGGAGCCGTCACATTGACTGCGGCGGCCTACCTACGCGCCGGCGGATGGGCAGGCATTACGGATACCGTCGACCCGCATCTCCTCACTATGATACGGCCATCCGGCGATCCTTCGGGACTGCCTTGGTATTCCGTGCTGCTTGGATACCCCGTAATTGGGATTTGGTATTGGTGCACCGATCAAACGATCGTGCAGCGTGTCCTGGGCGCAAAGAACGAAACACACGCGCGGCTCGGTCCCTTGTTCGCTGGATTCATCAAAATTCTGCCCGTATTCATCTTCGTGTTGCCCGGTCTTATTTGTGCCGCGCTGATAAAGCAAGGGGCGTTACCCAATACCCTTGAGAAGTCGGAACAAGTCTACGCCTTCATGGTCAGCCACTTGTTGCCTGCCGGACTGCGCGGATTGGTCGCCGCCGCGTTGCTCGCCGCACTGATGAGCACCGTCGCAAGCGCGCTGAACTCTGCCGCCACTCTGTTCTCGCACGACATCTTTCGCCGCTTCTCACCAGATGCCAGCGACCGAACACTGGTAACCGTCGGTCGTGTGGCTACACTGGTCGGTCTTGCCATTGCTGTGGCCTGGTCGCCATTCCTTGGACGTTACCCATCCGTCTTTCAGGGCATCAACTCCGCGATTTGCTACATTGCCCCGCCCATCACCGCCGTCTTCGTGTTTGGTATTTTCTGGCATGGCGCATCGTCGAAAGGGGCAATTACTACACTCGTGACCGGCTCAATCCTCGGCTTTGCCGTGTTTCTCCTCGATTGGTTTAAAGACTCCACGGGTTGGAACGTACCCTTCATGATGGCGGGCTTCTATCTCTTCGTGGCGTGCAGTTGCGTACATCTTGCCGTCTCGCTCATGTACCCCGACACCGCATCCGGCGATCGTGCCGCGATGGTATGGTCAAGCCCCTTGGCACCGTTCCGACGCGAGGCTGGACAAGGTTTCGGCAGCTACAATATTGCAGCCATCGCGCTGTGCCTTATCATGGTCACGTTATACATCGTGTTTCGCTGAGACAACGGCAGACAACCGATCCAGAAGCAGGAGTCGAGACTATGCGCAGAATACTCGCCGGAGCCTTGAGCATCGCACTTCTCGCCGCGGCAGTTTTCCTATACCAAACCGCAAACGCGGCGCCAAAGGTCCAACGCTACGGCAGCGTGATCGGCCTCAAGGCCGATAAAATCGACGACTACAAGAAACTGCACGCGGCGGCGTGGCCCGAAGTATTGAAGATGATCAAGGAGTGCAACATCAGGAACTACTCCATCTACCTGCACCGCCTCGACGACGATCAGTATTACCTTTTCAGCTACTTCGAGTACGTTGGCGCCGATTTCAAGGCCGATATGGCCAAGATGGCTGCCGACCCCATGACGCAAAAATGGTGGAAAGAAACCGACCCCTGCCAATTCCCCATCAAGCACCGCAAAGAAAGCGAACGCTGGGCTGCCATGGAAGAAGTGTTCCACTGCGAATAGCAGCGCCCGG
>JAIBAQ010000070.1 GCA_019695095.1 Candidatus Hydrogenedentota bacterium | reverse complement strand
CTGCGGTCAAAAAATTTGACTTGGGAATGCAACTTTCATTACCCTATTTGCCACAAATCGAATAGGGTGCGGCACAAATTGCCCCTAGATCCCCGGTCCACCACAGACCCGCCGGTGATTCTCCCCATCTTTTAGGTGAGTGGAGTGCCGTAACCGGCGAGATTTGCCGAAAGTCCGCTGACCGAAGAGTTTAACAGCGAGGATTCAAACATTGTCCATGCGACCCATTTCCCGCGACGGGCTCTATGAGCCGTTCTACGAACACGACGCGTGCGGCGTCGGGTTCGTGGCCAACATGAACGGCCGGGCCACTCACACCATCATTCGGCAGGGGATTCAGGTCCTCGAGAACTTGGAGCACCGTGGCGCCTGCGGATGCGACCCCGAGACCGGTGACGGAGCCGGAATGCTGATGCAGGTTCCGCATAAGCTCTTCCAGCGCGACGCGGAACGGCTCAAGTTCAGCCTGCCAGAACCTGGAGCTTACGGCGTTGGCATGGTATTTCTGCCTCACGACGCGAGCGATCGTGCGCTGTGTACGGCGATTATCGAGAAGTCGATTACCGCCGAAGGCCAGTCCGTGTTGGGTTGGCGCGAGGTTCCGCGAGACTCCTCCGTAATCGGTACTATCGCCCGGCAAGGCGAACCTGTTATGCAGCAAGTATTTATAAAGCGCGCAGCCGGTTTGGACACCGACGCCTTTCAGCGCAGACTCTACGTCATCCGCATGGTCATCGAAAAAGCTGTCGCCTCGTCGGAAGTAAAGAACAAATCGCAGTTCTACATCCCCAGCATGTCCGCCCGCACGGTTGTATATAAAGGACTTATGCTGGCTGCCCAGACAGACCGCTACTACCTCGATGTCGCAGACAAGGACTGCGAAAGCGCGATTGCATTGGTTCACCAACGGTACAGCACCAACACGTTCCCGACGTGGCCGTTGGCCCACCCATTTCGATACTTGGCGCATAACGGGGAAATCAACACGTTGCGCGGCAACATCAACATGATGCGTTCGCGCGAGCCCCATTTGCAGAGCGATCTCTACGGCGCAGACATCTCTAAGCTGCCGCCCATCCACACGGAAGGCGCCAGCGACTCGGCGATATTCGACCAGACATTTGAGTTGTTGATGCTGGGAGGCCGCAGCGTCGCCCACGCCATGATGATGCTCGTGCCGGAGCCCTGGAGCGGCCATGAGAGCATGCCCGACCACAAGAAGGCGTTCTACGAATACCACGCGTGCCTCCAAGAGCCGTGGGATGGCCCCGCGTCGGTCGCTTTCTGCGACGGCATTCGCGTCGGAGCCACCCTGGACCGCAACGGCTTACGTCCGTCGCGCTATTGGGTCACCGACGACGACTTCGTAGTCATGGCATCGGAAGTCGGCGTGCTCGACATTCCGCAGAGCAAGATTGTCAAGAAGGGCCGCCTCGAACCGGGCCGCATGTTCCTCATCGACACCGAAGAGCATCGCATTATCGGAGACGAGGAGATTAAGGATTCGGTCTGCAAGCGGCAGCCTTACCGCACGTGGCTGGATACTCACCGCCACGTCCTTCCCAAGGAATGCCACTCGACCAACGGCAAGCCGGAGCCGAAGGAAGCCTCCCTGCTCGAGCGCCAGCAGGTCTTCGGCTATACGCAAGAAGATCTTGAGTTCATCATTGCTCCCATGGCCGAGACGGGCAAGCAGCCCCTGGGTTCCATGGGCAACGACGCCCCGATTGCAGTGCTTTCATCGCGTCCTCAGTTGATCTTCAACTACTTCAAACAGTTGTTCGCGCAAGTCACGAACCCGCCCATCGATCCGATTCGCGAAGAAATCGTGATGTCCCTGGAAACGGACATCGGTCGCGAGCGCAATCTGCTCGGCGAGACGCCCGAACACTGCGAACAATTGCACCTGATGTCCCCCATCCTTACAAACGAACAGCTTGACTACATCAAGCACATCGACAAGCCGGGCATCAAATCGACGACAATATCTACGTTGTGGCCCAGAAGCGAAGGCGCGGCGGGCCTCGACAAGGCCGTGACGCGCGTTTGCGCAGAGGCCGTTGACGCGATCGAAAAGGGATACAGCATCCTGATTCTCTCCGACCGCGGCGTAAGCGGCGAGATGGTTCCCATCCCAAGTCTTGTCGCGACAGGAGCGGTCCATCATCACCTCGTGCGGCAACAAAAGCGCACTCAGTGCGGGATCGTCGTCGAGTCGGGCGAGCCCCGCGAAGTCATGCACTTCTGTCTCCTGACTGGCTATGGTGCGGGCGCCGTCAATCCATATCTTGCGTTCGAGACCATCGACGAACTGCTGCAGAAAGAGGAACTGGTCGAAGAAAATCCGGGCAAGGCCAAGAAGCTGTACGTCAAAGCCATTGAAAGCAGCATGCTCAAGACGATGTCAAAGATCGGCATCTCGACACAGCATAGCTACCGCAGCGCGCAGATTTTCGAAGCGATAGGGCTTGGCGCCGATCTCATCGACCGTTGCTTTGCGGGTACGCCCTCGCGCGTCGGCGGTATCGACCTCGAAGACGTGGCCAAGGAATCGTTGATGCGTCACGCGGTCGCGTATCCCTCGCACCATGCACGTTCGCGCGAACTTGACCCGGGCGGCAATTACCAGTGGCGTAAGCGCGGCGAATTCCACCAATACAACCCCGACACGATCTCGCGCATTCAGCACGCCGTCCGTACGAATTCGTGGGAGAAGTACAAAGAATACGCGAGTATCGTCAATGACCGGAACCGGACGCTGGCCGCGTTGCGCGCCTTGATGAAGTTCAAGAAGGGTACACCGATTCCTCTGGATCAGGTGGAACCGGCCAAGGAAATCGTCAAACGGTTCTGCACGGGCGCTATGTCCTTCGGGTCGATCAGCAAGGAAGCCCACGAAACGCTGGCTATCGCCATGAACCGCATCGGCGGACGCAGCAATACCGGTGAAGGCGGAGAAGATCCCAAACGCTTTGTACCGGATGCGAACGGCGATTTGCGCCGCAGCGCCATCAAGCAAGTTGCTTCCGGGCGTTTTGGCGTCACGAATGAGTATCTCGTTAATTCCGATGAACTCCAGATTAAGATGGCGCAGGGTGCGAAGCCGGGTGAAGGCGGCGAGCTGCCTGGACACAAGGTGTTCCAGGAAATTGCGCGTATCCGCTACTCGACGCCGGGCGTGGAACTCATCTCGCCCCCGCCGCACCACGATATTTACTCCATCGAAGACCTGGCGCAGCTCATCCACGACCTGAAGAACGCCAACGTCCACGGCACGGTATCGGTGAAACTGGTATCCGAAGTCGGCGTTGGCACGGTCGCCGCGGGCGTCGCGAAAGGCAAGTCGGATCTGGTGCTTATCAGCGGTGACTCAGGCGGCACCGGCGCATCGCCCCTGAGTTCCATCAAGCACGCCGGCCTTCCGTGGGAGCTTGGATTGGCTGAATCCCATCAGGTGTTGGTCGACAACAACCTGCGCAGCCGCATCCGCGTGCAAACCGACGGCCAGATAAAAACAGGCCGCGACGTCGCGATTGCTTTCCTTCTGGGCGCCGACGAAGTCGGATTCGCGACGCTGCCGCTGATCGCCACCGGTTGCATCATGATGCGGAAGTGCCATCTGAATACGTGCCCGGTCGGTATCGCGACGCAAGACCCCGAACTCCGCAAGAAGTTCACGGGCAAGCCCGAGTACGTCGTGAACCTTCTCTTCTTCATCGCCGAAGAAGTACGCGAAATCATGGCGCAACTTGGCTTCCGCACCGTGAACGAGATGATTGGCCGTGCGGATATGCTGGAGTACGACCCGCTGCCCGAACATTGGAAGGCCAAGAAGCTCGACCTCTCCCGCATTCTGAAGGTGGCCCAACCCTGGGAAGGCGAGACGCTCTACTGCAGCAAGAAACAAGACCACGACATCGAAAAAGCCCTCGACCACGAGTTACTGAAGATCGCCGAGGCGTCGCTGCAAGCCAAGCCCAACCGGGAAGACGTGACGCGCACCCGCGCACACGTCAAAATTCGGAATATCAACCGCACCGTAGCCACGATGCTCTCGAGTGAGTTGACTCGCCGCCACAAGGTGGGCCTGGAAACGGGCTACTTGCCGGAAGATACGATTTGGCTCGATTGCGAGGGATGCGCGGGACAGAGTTTTGGCGCGTTCTCCATCCAGGGCGTGACGTTAAACGTGTCCGGCGAAGCCAACGACTACTGCGGCAAGGGCCTTTCCGGCGCGAAGATCATCGTAAGGCCGCCCGCCGACAGCAAGATTGTCCCCGAAGAGAACATCATCGTCGGCAACGTAGCCCTCTACGGCGCGACCAGCGGCGAAGCCTATTTCCGCGGTGTCGCGGGCGAGCGGTTCTGCGTGCGCAACAGCGGCGCGTGGGCCGTCGCTGAAGGCGTTGGAGACCATGGTTGCGAGTACATGACGGGGGGACGCGCGGCCATCCTGGGCAAGACCGGGCGCAACTTCGCGGCGGGCATGAGCGGTGGCATCGCGTTCGTCTACGACGCAGACGGCACGTTCAAGACCCGGTGCAATCCGGGCAACGTCGACCTCAAGCCCATGAACGAAAAGAGTAAGGCCGATCTCAAGTACATGCTTGAGCGGCATGTGACATACACCGAAAGCACGGTGGCGCAGCGAATCCTCGCCAACTTCGACGAAGAAATAACCAAGTTCGTCCGAGTGATGCCGAGAGACTACGCCCGCGTCCTTCGTGAAATGGAGAAAGAAGCTGCGAAAGCACGGGAGATGCAGCATGCGTCCAAATAAAGAAAAGGGCTTCATGACCTACAAGAGGGAGCTTCCTCCCGAGGAGCCCAAGGACAAGCGCGTCCGCCACTGGGACGAGTTTGTCGAGGAGTTCGCCGACGAGAAGATGCGGGACCAGGGCTATCGCTGCATGGACTGCGGCGTGCCTTTCTGTCAATCCGGTTGTCCGTTAGGGAACATCATTCCCGACTTCAACGATCTCATCAAGGACAACGATTGGGAAGGGGCGCTTGCCAAGCTGCACTCCACGAACAATTTCCCGGAATTCACGGGCCGCGTCTGCCCCGCTCCGTGCGAATCCTCGTGCGTGCTCGGGATTACCGAACCCCCGGTCACCATCAAGCTCAATGAACGCGCCATCGGCGACCATGCCATCAAGAACGGTTGGATCAAGCCCGAACCTCCGGCGTTTCGCAGCGGCAAGAAAGTCGCGGTTGTCGGCTCCGGCCCGGCCGGTCTGGCGGCTGCGCAGCAATTGTGTCGCGCCGGTCACAGCGTGACGGTGTTCGAGCGCGATGAAGAGCCTGGCGGCTTGCTCATGTACGGCATCCCCGATTTCAAGCTCAACAAGACGCATGTCCGCCGCCGCATCGATCAAATGAAGGCGGAAGGCGTTGAGTTCAAGTGCGGTGTCAGTGTCGGCAAGGACATTCCCGCGACTGACCTGGAGAAGCAATTCGACGCCGTGCTCATCACGACGGGTTCGACAAAACCGCGCGATCTGCCGATTCCCGGCCGCGAACTCGACGGCATCCATTTCGCCATGGATTTCCTAACCCAGCAAAATCGCCGCGTTTCCGGCAAGAAGATCGACAAGGCCGAAATCTCGGCGAAGGACAAAAACGTCGTCATTCTCGGGGGCGGCGATACCGGTTCCGACTGCCACGGTACGAGCATCCGCCAGGGCGCCAAGGAAGTCTGGTCCCTCGAACTCCTGCCGCGTCCGCCTGAGGGTGCAAACCCAACCACGCCGTGGCCGCTGTGGCCCGTCATCCTTCGCACGTCGACAAGTCACGCGGAAGGCGGCAAGCGCGACTGGAGTATCCTCACGAAGAAGTTTACCGGCGAGAACGGCAAGGTCAAGAAGCTTCATGCAATCCGCATTGAATGGACCGAGCCTGATGCAAACGGCCGGCGCGAAATGAAAGAGATCCCCGGCAGCGAAATGGAGTTCGACTGCGATCTCGTCCTGCTAGCGCTCGGATTCGTCCATCCCGAGCACGATGTGCCGACCCAGCTCGGCCTCGAACTCGACGAACGCAAGAACATCAAGGCCGCGTTTGGCTCTTACCGCACGAGCAAAGACAAGATCTTCGCCGCGGGAGACGCGCGCCGGGGTCAGTCGCTGGTCGTGTGGGCCATCCACGAAGGCCGTGAAGCCGCCCGCGCCATTGACATCTATCTCATGGGGCATTCCGACCTGCCCAGCGCCTATTCCTACGGATACGACGCCGTGGAATTGAACGTGTAGCGACGAGATAGCCAAAACGTTGATTGCAGAGGCCCCAGTTTTGGGGCCTCTTATTTTGTACAGGGGTATCCCTTGACTTCTGCCACCTTGCCCCCTGTGCTACACTTACCCCATGCCAAGCGCATTTCTGCCCATTGCGGCCCTCATTCGCCGCGAGCTAGTGTCGAGTCTGCGGGAGCGCAAGTTTTACGCGCTGTTGGCGGTACTAGTGTTCTTGGCGGCAACTTTCGTCCTCCTCAGTTATCCCGATCGCACTCTCACGCCATTACTGTTGTCGATGGTATCGCGTGGGATGTTCGTGTTCGTCATCCACTTTCTCGCAATCGGTGCACTTGTCGTCATCCCCGCGACTTCAGGAAGTGCCATCGTGTCGGAACGCGAGGAAGGCACGCTGGATCTCCTGGCCATGACAAGTGCCAAACCCTGGCACGTGGTCACTGCAAAACTCGCAAACTCAGTAGGGCATTATCTGCTGATTATCATCGCCCTAATGCCTATTGCCGCGGCATCGTATTTTCTTGTGGGACTTGACAATGACTTGCTTTGGAACGTCCTCTTCCTCATCAGTGCAACGACGTTATCCTGCGCTGCTGCCGGCGTAATGTGTTCTTGCCTCTTCAAAAGGCCGGCTGTGGCCGTCGGTACCAGTTATCTCTGCATGCTGACGATTCTTGGCCTCCCGATGCTGCTCCTTCTCGTCGTGCTGGCGCTTTTCGACATTTTCCGCTTGCAGGACAGCATGGACTGGTTTGCCCAGTATGTCTCGCCCTACATCGCATTCTCGCAAATGACTTCGTATCCGAATTACCGCCCTTCGATAGTCAATCCGATGAGCGTTGCTTCTGCCTGCGGCAGTTTCCATAGTGCCTTGGCCATCGCATTAATCATCTTGACACACCAGCTTGTGGCGCGAAGATGGGGAAAGTCCGAATCCCCGGAGAGGCGGCGCACAAAGCTCACAAAGGTAGGTCCTGTTCGAGGTTCTGGGCGGGTGCGAGTCTTCTCGACACGTGCCAATCCCGTATACCTCAAAGAAGTCTGGTTTGAGATGTCTGTACGCAAGCGAACAGGCCTGCTGACGTTCGTCACACCATTCTTGTTGGCATTCTCAGCGACCACGCTCATTGTGCTGTGCCGCTACGTCAATGCAGACGAGTATTCGTACGCTGATGCTTTCGCGGGATGGCAATTGCTTCAAGCTGTCCTAATGCCCGCCTTGTTGGTTGCTGTGATGGGCAATATCTTCACGAAAGAACACGAACGCGATACCTTCGATTGCATTCGCGTTACGACCTTGGGTCCGGAAAAAGTCTTCACAGGAAAGATGCACGCATCGATCCAGGTCGCCCTCACCATAGTTTTCGCTGCGGCGCTTGGTTCCATTCCGCTGCTCTTCCTACCGCAAATATCGAAGATCACCATAGTATTAGGCTTTCTCATGCTGGCGGAGTGCATGCTGATCGCTTGGGCGTGCGCCCTATTCGCCTCCAGCATGCATCGGAAGATGACCTGGGCCTTTGTTACGGCCTATGTATCCAGCGCCATGTTCATAGTCGGAATAGCAGCAGTTGCTGCTGCTATTTTGTCCTGGTTAAGGGTAACCGACTCGCGCGGTATGGACAGGGTCGTCTATTGCATCTCCCCCCTATCTGCTTTCTTGTCTCGAATCAGCGTCGGGTACATGGGGGTACAACCTGGCAACACCGAAGGCGCCGTGATTGAAGCCTTGGCATTGGCCTATCCGGCGATGGTTGCGTTGGTATCAGCAGCCTTGAGCTATCTTGGATTCCTGACTACCTATCGTAAGTCTCCTACGTTGCGTCCGCTCGTCAAGCACCTATCCGTCAGAATGACCCCAGGTCAGCCGTCTTCACTCGGCCAAGCCCCGTCATCCAACCCGTAACACTGGCGTTACTGAAATGTACGGTAAATAGGGTTCTCGGGAATATGACGGGCTCCCCTCTATCCTGAGAGCGACGATGCTGTTTGACTGGGAAGGGGGGCGGTGATATACTTCGCCAAGTTGTCGAGAATCCTACGTAGTACGGGTTACAGCAACGAGTTAAGGCGCCTAATGGGTGCGGGAGAGAGTATCGTGAAGCATATAACCTCTATTTCGAAGACCCCTGTGCTGGCGGAAAGCAGCACTACCGACTTGACCTTCATCCTGTCAATTCTCGGGTTGGCCTCGGATTTGTTCTCGCTGTTCTTGGGTTCCTTCTCGGATGTCTTCTCGGGCTTGTTGACCGCCCTTGGCGAATTCAATTCCGTCAAGAATCCAACATCAACATAGTGTGGGTTTTAGGCGGTTTCCGCGGCGATTGCCTGCCGGAATCCGCAATGGAATAGTATATGGCCCAGTGGAAGGGCCATATGGGTGTTTTGCAGCGTAAGCCAGGGAGAGTGAGCATGAAGCACATTCGAGGCATCTCCGCGAGCAAGGCCATTCGAGCCGATGCCCTGTCGGATTTCTACAACGCGGTATGGCAGGCGTGGCTTGAATTCTCGTATCGCAAAAAGAACGAGATTATCGTAACGTAACCTCGTGACGTGTTGTGGCGCCGGGACGTGCTGTATACAATTGTCCCGGCCTTTTTTATTGAGCATAGTCGAAACGACCGTGAATTCGAGTTCCGGGGTCCGTTCCCCGCGTTGAACGCTTCTTCTTACGGTGGACAATACCAGTCATGATTATCGGCGAGCACTCTGTCATTCGCGCGGCTGAACCCGACGATGCCTATTCGTTGATACAGCTCTATGACTCCGAAACCCCTCGCTCATTCCTTCTGGGGCCCGCTCGCGAAGTCATGACTCCCAACCGCGACGAATTGCGGGAGATACTCACCCGCCGGGATTTGGTGACCGGAACATTCTTTGTCGTCGAAGACAAGCAGGGCGAAATCCAGGGTAGTGCCGTGTTTCGGGGCGCGAAGCTCGAATCCGAATTTGCCGAAATCGTCCTCGCGCTAGGGCGTGACGAGGCCTACCAGAGCCCGCTGGCTCACGAAGTTTTCCTCTATCTCAGGCGAGTCGCGTTCGTGGACAAAAAACTCAACAAGATCGTGTCGCATTGCTTGTCCACGGAAACAGCGTCGCGCGCCTTCTTGCTCTCACACGGATTTCGGAGCGACGGTGTCCAGCGAGACATGACGTATGCTCGGGGCAGATACTACGACCTGGAGGCATTCTCGTTATTTCGGCGGGATGTGCTCGAAGAACTGGAGGCAGAACTCGATGAGCCTGCGACTGCGACGTCCTGATCGCGATGATCTGGACAGCATTGTCGACTGGATCGGCGACCCGGCATTTCAAGCGCTCTTCTATGTGGGCGACGATCGGGTATCGCAACAAATCGGACAGCAAATCCTGGGGATGGTCGGCGGCGGCGTCACCCTCGCGCTCAATCCCACTGGACAGTTTGTTGTTGAGGCTGACAATGAAATCGTTGGGCTCGTCTCTATCCAGGATTTGAGCTGGCGCAATCGCTCCTGCACCGCAGACGTATATCTGACGCCTACGTTTAGAGACGATCAGAATGCAGCCAAAGCTTACCAAGCACTCATTGCGTATTGCTTCGATGAACTGAACCTCCACAGAGTAAGCGTTCGCGTGCAACCGGAGGCCAAGACACTCCACAACGCCCTGGCGGGCATGGGTGCGAAGCAGGAGGTCGTACTGAAGGGGCACGTTGTTCGTAGCGGCGAGCCCAAAGACGTTTTCGAATTTGGCATACTGCGTGACGAATTTGCCCCCAAAGCGGCACAGGAGACGGCATAGAATGGCGCTCAAATCCAGCGTTTTCCTGCGTCGAGCCGATCGCGACGATCTCGAAACGGTCGTCGCATGGATGGAAGACCCCGCTTTTCAGCGATTCCTCTATGGCGACCCTGCGCGCTCTCCCAAGCAGATTCGCGAGCAGATTATCGGTATGCTCGGCCGCGCCAACCCCATGTCCATGCCCGCGGCAGTGTACTGCATGGCAGACTCCAAGAAACTGGGGCCCGTGGGACTGTTCCAGGTTGTGAACATCAGTTGGCGCAACCGCTCCTGCAATCTGGATTCCTACATCTGCGAAAAGCGTCGCAATGGGTTCCACGGTGCAATCGCATTTTTCCGCATGCTGGACTACTGCTTTACAGTCCTCAACATGCACCGGGTCAACATCTACATTTACGGGTTCAATGCCCGTTCGTGGCGAATTTTCGAATTCTCGGGCACTCCGCGCGAACTCGTCCTCGAAGAGCACGTCGCTCGTGACGGCAAGCTCTACGCCATGTACGGATATGGTGTCTTGAGAGAAGATTTCGAACGATTGAAAGAAATAAACTCGAAGTCGTTTCGCGGTGGCGACCTGCGCAGCATGATCAACGATCTTCGTGAACTGACCGATTCGGAGGCGACTGCCTGATGCTGGGCGTTATCTTCATCGGCCTCATGTTAGCCCACGTAGTCTATTCGCTAACCACCAGCGACCAGCCGGATGGCGAACCCCTGCCCCCCCGGGTCCGAATGGTTCATCTGGTCCTGCAAGCACCGCTCTTTTGGCTGGCCGTCTATTTCGCGTATGAGCAAGGCGTTCTCTCGCGTGATTTGGTGTCCCCCTTCTACATCGGCATCGGACTCGTCGCCGGTCATCTCGTCTTCTCCATTTCCCTGCTCGCCACGCACTTGTCCTTTCGCGATTCGTGGACCCACGTCTTCGATTTCGGGCCCATCTGGAACTTCACGATGGACAGCCCGATTGTCCTCACCCGCTTCATCGGCGTCGCGCTTGCCGAAGAACTAATCTGGCGAGTGGGCACTCAGGTCATTCTGATTGAGTGGTTCCAGAAATGGATGGATCCCGCATGGGGAACAGCACTGGGAATCGTTGCCGCCGCGACGTGCTTCGTACTCGTTCATAAACATTTCTTCAAGAACTCGTGGCACGTCTCCGTCGAGTTCTCGGTGTTTGCGCTCTTGTTGGGCGTTCTCTATTACTGGACCAACAGCTTCATTCTCGTGATGGTTATTCATGCCATGCGCGACATCGAAATTGCCTATTTGGAATACCTCATCAAAGTCGAAGAACTCGGCGACGAAAAAGCCGCCGCCGATGCTATCGAACGATCTTATATGCCCATGAGGCCGGAGAAGTCATGACATCGAATTGCGCAATAGAGCTCCGGCATGTCGATAAGATCTTCCACACGCGCCATTTCTTCACGCCGCACGAAGATACCGGGGTCCGTCACTTCCACCGCAAGAAGGTTGTTCATGCGGTGGATGACGTTTCCTTCACCGTCGAAAGTGGACAGATCTTCGGACTCCTCGGCCGCAATGGCGCGGGCAAGACGACTACAGTCAAGATGATCTCGGGATTGATCCGGCCCACTTCCGGTGCCGTATACGTAGACGGACTGCACGTAGAAACGAAGCGACTGGAAGTACTCCGAAAGATTGGCGTGGTGCTCGAAGGAACCCGCACCTGCATCTGGCCGCTCACGCCCCTGGAAAACCTGGCGTACTTTGGCAACCTGCGTGATGTCCGCGGCAAAGTCCTTCGGAAGCGCAGCCGCGAACTGCTCGAATTTATTGGCCTGAAGGATAAGATGAATGTGCAGGTGCGTCGTCTCTCCCGCGGGCAGAAGCAGAAGCTTGCCGTGTGTATTGCCTTGATCACGGACCCCCCCGTTTTATTGCTGGACGAACCCACCACCGGGCTCGACGTCCAAAGCAGCCGCTCCATCAAAGACAAGATCATAGAAATGACGCGGACGCAAGGTAAGTGTGTGCTTGTCACGACGCACGACATGAGCGTAGCGCAAGAGCTCTGCGATCGGATCGGCATTATTGACGGCGGCAAACTGATCACGTGCCGCTCCACCGGCGACCTCCTGGACGTTTTCTCAGACTTAGATTTTGAGATTCGGCTGGATCGGCTTCCGGATCTTATCCCCCTGCAAGAAATACCGGGGGTATTGCAGGTCGAGCCGCGTCAAGTAGACGGTGAAGCAGAGGTTCTTGTGCGCGTCTCGCACGACCCGGAACTGCGCTCAAGAGCCTTGTTTTCTACCATGCAGTATCTGAACAACGCAGAAGTCAGACTGCGTTCCATCACCCAGCGTCAGCAGACACTTGAAGAAGTATTTCTTCGTTTGACGTCTGGTTCGAGCGATCGTTCAAGCGGTTCATAAGGAGTCACATGGGTTTCTTTCTGGTAATGAAAGCGGAAGTCGTGCGTTCGCTGATCATCATGCGACGCTACTGGTTTGCCACCGCTACAGGAATTGTCATCGCTTACGCCATGTTCATGACGCTCATTTTTGGCTTCATGAAGGGCGTCGTAGATCCCGGGTGGGCTGAACGCGCCACAGGCACCACCCTGGGATTAGTGATCGGAATGTTTGCATTCGGAATTGCCGGCATTTTCACGCAAGGCCTTCAGACCATGGCCCGCAGCGGTGAATTGGAGCAACTCTGCATGAGTCCTCACGGACTAATTGCAAACTTCATGGCACGTTCGTGCGTAGGAGCCGCCGTTAGTATTCTGTCTTGGACCGTCCTCCTTGCATTGATATCCGCCACACTTAAGACCAAGTTGCACATAGCGCCAGTCCCCATCGTAATGCTGTTGATTTTGACCTATATTAATCTTATCGGATTCGGATTCATGGTCGGCGGGCTCGTCCTCGTCTTCAAGCAGACTGGGCAAGTAGCCATGATTCTACGGATGGCCCTGATGGGCATTGCAGTCACGGTCTCCGAGAAAATCTACGAGTGGCCGGCGCCGCTTCGAATCCTTGCGCACATGGCCCCCATCAGTGACGCGACTATCTGCCTGAAACGCGTTCTCCTGGATGGAGCGGGCATGGGGATCGTTACGCACGCCTCCTTCTTTTGCTTGATCATCAGTTGCGTCGTCTGGACCACACTGGGTCTGGCGTGCTTCAAGTTTATGGAGAATTGGAGCCGCGATAAGGGCACACTGGGAGTCTATTGATGCCGAAGGAAGCGCTTCACCGATTCGAAGAAGCAGGAAAACGATTCGCAATCGATCCCGAAACCTGCTTCTGTTTCGAATGCGACGAGATTTCGTGGGACGTTTTGGAGTACTACCCGTTCACGTCGGTGAACCGCATTTGTCACCTACTTAATGGTAAGCACGATGTCAAAGAGCTGGAAGAGGTCGTTGGGGAGCTGGAATGGCTGCGCTCCACCAAGGCCATCCTGCCGCATATCAAACGTGAGGACTTCCGCAAAGAAGTCGTTGTCGAACAAGGCCTCAAGCGGCTATCGGTACGGCTTCCAAGAGAATCCACGGAGACCGCCGTCCGGAAGAAGGGCTGGTTTGGTGGCGCTACAATTACGTCCAGTTCGGCTCGCGACTTCGGTCGCGACGCCATTGCGTTGTTGCTGGGAAGATCCGGTGACCAAAAGGAACTGCGGCTGGAGTTCCTGGAAGAAGAATCGGTTCATAATGGCGCGCTGCTGGCGGATCTCAGCACTCAGGCGCTAAAGACCGCCGCACTCGCTGGAAAGAAGTTGATTGTTGAGCTTCGTGTGCACGGCCTGACGCTGGCAAAGACTCCGGAGTTCCTGGAAGGGCACGCAATCAGTGCCCTCCTTGAATTTTCCGACCCCGAAGGCGTGGCCACGGGGCTACGCGCGTTCTCCGAGAGTGCTCCAGATACCTTGCCTCGACTCCTCAAAGCTCTACAGCCGGATGCCCCCGGTGTCTCGGGCCGCATTGTCATCCGCCCCAATCATCCTCGGTTCTCGACCGCCGTCGAGGAGTTGGAGAAGGCAGGTTTCTCATTCATCGAACTGGATCTGGACGGGGCATACGTAGCAAATCCCTCGCTCGACCCGAATGAAATGCTGGTCAGCTTGAAGAGGACCGCCGTCTATTACGCCAAACAGTTGCTGCAGCAGAAATACACCCGGCTCGATCCCATCGCGCCCCTCTTCTATCGAATCTACGATGGCAAGCCGCTCCGCCGCGCGGATCTCAGCGGCTCCAATGAAATGGCCATCGATACAGACGGCGGCATTTATCCGTCGTGGCGCTTTTTAGGCAACGCAGACCTTCGTATTGGCTCGCTGGAAAGCGCAGAGATGCGCGAGAGTGTCCGTTGCCGTTTTGATGAAGTGGGCGCTGCAACAACAGGCGTGTGCAGGCGCTGCTGGGCACGTAACCTGTGCGGCGGCGGCAGTACCGCCGTACACCAGGCGCTTTCCGGCTCGTTCCGGAAACCTCACGACACGTGGTGCAACGCGCAGCGCTCATGGATGGCCAGCGCCGTTGCCGCGTTCAACCTCCTTTCCAGCGAAGGCGTCAACTTCTCTCGCATGTACGGCGTGCTCGCACGAACTTCGAAGCCCTCCATTTTCACGCTCGTGAAAGCGGCCTTCCGCATGACTATCGGCATGCGGCCCATCGCGGAGGCCGACGCGGAAATGCTCATGGACTGGGAAAACTGGAACACGGCCTCCTACTTCCTGTTCAACGAGACCGGCGTCTTTCTCGCGTCGAAATACGACCGGGAAATGGATGCGCTTCACTCCAAGGGCATGGACCAGGAACTTCTGCTCCTTAAGCGCGATGGCACACCCTTTGGTATCGTAAAGTTGCGGCCTGAACGCGTTCAGGGCGCAGCACGCGCGTGGGTGTATATCCACGACCCCGCTGACTACGCTTCGGAGGATGTAAGAAAAGGATTCCGTACCATCCTTAAGGAAGCAAGCACCAGCCAGTCCATCCGCAGGGTAACAGTCCCGGCGGCCGCTTATGAGTCTGAGCTTCAAGCGTTCTTGGAAGCAGTGGGATTTGCCAAGGAAGGTGTCCAGCGGGAAGCGTTGTTTATCCACGACGCTTACCACGACGTCTCCATTTACGGACTCTCCACCGAGCAGCTTTAGGAGACATGCCCCGCACACTCCATCCTGTCGGCGCGGATTTCGGGACGCAAATTCGTTTTCTGCACCCCCATTGTTGCAGTCGTCCTTACCTTGGAGTAGCATGTGACTGTGGGGTATGCGTAAGTTGATGTACCTCCGAGCTATTCTGTGAGACATTAGTCAATTCGAGACAAGTGTTTGCGCGTTTTGGTATGTGAGGTAGCGCGGAGTGGACAAGGATCGGAGTCTTCTTTTCGGGGTACTCGGCATCTCGCTTCGTCACTTTTCCGCCGAGCAGATCCAGCAATTCACCGCAGAATGGGAAATCGAGCCTTCCCAAAGTCTGCCGGAACGGCTATTGTCTGCAGGCATCGTTACTCCTCAAGTCTTCGAGACTCTGAACAGCATCACGGACCTCGTCGTTAAAGTACATGGCGGCGACGCAGGAGCCGCATTGCGTGCGTTTGGCGGCGAGACGACAATCATCGCACCCATTGATCACCCCACCTTGACGGATCCGTTTTTTTCCGCTGAGGCATCCTCGTTACCCGAAGTGGAAGGTGTGCAAGAATTTCCGGGACGATACTCGGATATTGGCGAACACGGCCGCGGCGGCTTTGGCCGAGTACTTCTGGTACACGATTCTCATCTTGATCGCGACATCGCGATGAAGGAACTCCTGCCCGTCGAACTGAACGAGGCTCCACCAGGAACACCCGCTCCTGGTACGGATCCCAACACACCCACGCGTAAGACTCTCGAGGTCGTGTCGCGGTTCCTGCGTGAAGCTCGAGTTACCAGTCAATTGGAGCACCCGTCTGTCGTTCCCGTCTATGAATTGGGCCGGCGCAGCGATGGAACCCTTTACTACACCATGCGCTTTGTGCGCGGCAATACGCTTTCCGCGGCGTTCAGACAAAGAAAAACGCTCACTCAACGTTTGGAGCTGCTGCCTCACTTCGTGGACTTGTGCAACGCCATTGCTTACGCGCACTCCAGAGGGATCATCCATCGCGACATCAAGCCGGGCAACGTCATGGTGGGCGATTTCGGCGAGACTGCCGTGCTGGACTGGGGACTAGCCAAATCGCTGAATCATACGGAGACGCACACGTGGGAACTCCGCGAGACGATGCGAGCCATGCATGTCGACGATGAAGAAGCCGTAACCAAGACGCTCTATGGCCGCGCGTTGGGTACCCCGGCGTATGTATCCCCCGAGCAGGCCTTGGGCAGACTCGACGAGATCCGCGAACGATCCGACGTCTACTCCCTCGGCGCAGTCTTGTACGAATTGCTGACGGGACGCGTCCCGTACGTTGGCATCACGGCCCACGATGTTTTGGAGAAGGTCGTTTCCGGACCGCCGCGCCCCGTTCACGAAGTGGAGTCCCAAGTCCCGCCTGAACTGGCCGCCATCTGCCAAAAGGCTATGGCACATGATTCGGAAAAACGGTATGCGAGCGCCAAGGAACTCGCCGACGAAATCCAGCGCTTCCTGTCCGGGGCGTTGGTCAATGCCTATCGCTATTCGTTGTCGCAACGTCTTGTGCGATACGTCGCAAAGAGAAAGGCCGTTTTCGCAACCGCGGGCGCCGCGCTACTGATTCTCGTTGCGGTAGTGGCTGCATCTTACTCGCGCGTCGTCAGCGAGAGAGACAAAGCAGTCGTCGCGCGAGAAATGGCAGAAGAGCGGTTGTACGAAACCAGCATCCTGCTGGCCAACGACGAGGTAAAGCGAAGGTGCTTCGATCTCGCCGTCGCGAACCTCGATCTCGCGCCACAGAAACACCGCAATTGGGAATGGAACTACCTGAAGAGAAAATGCCATCAGGATCTACTAACGTGGCGCGTTCACACAAGGCCAATCGTCAGCGCGGATTTGAGTCCTGACAAGAAAACTCTACTCACGGCCAGCTATGACGGAACGGTCAGGATCGTAGACCTTGCCACCTGGCAGACACTTCATCTCTTCACCAATTTCTCCGGCCGTCTTGAAGAGGTAGAATTCAGCCCGGACGGCAGGCGCATTCTTGTCGGATGCTCCGACGGTGCCATTTACGTCAAGGATGCTGGGACGAGATCCGAGTTGTTCGCTCTTCGCAACGACGGGAAGGACAGAATCGCCCATTTCACCGCCGCCGGGAATCGAATCTTCACATACGGCACCAACGAGCCGGTCCGCTTTTGGGACTCCTCCACCGGCGAGGAACTGCGCTCCTTCTCCAATCAAGCGAAGGACTCCAGCAGAGCTGAAGTCAGCAGCGATGGATCACGTGTGTTTATCTTCGGCAAATCGCACTCAATAACGCTGTTTGATTCTGAAAGCGGAGCAGAGCTGGGAAGTATCGAGGTACCCGGTTGTCGCAAAGTTGCTTACTCATCAAAGGCGTCGCGCCTGATCACCGTGGGTCGCGACAAAATGGTCAGCCTATGGGATGCCAACAGCTTCTCGCTTTTGGGAGCCTTGCCAACAGACCTTGAGAGAACCAACATCCTCGCACTGACCCCAGACGAATCGAGTGTGGTTGTCGCGGGACTTCCGGGAGATGTCTACGTCTTTCGCCTGAATCCATTTGAGCTCGCGGCCCGATACACCTGCCATTCGGAGATAATTACTAACATAAGCTTCAACACGGCAGGCACGCTCATGGCTACGAGTTCAACCGACCGCACCGTCTCGGTTTCCGATCTCGTCGCTGGTAGTGTTGTCGCGACGTTTGAGGGACATTCTGGGATTGTGAACGGCGCGTTCTTTCTTCAGGACGAACGAAAGGTCCTGAGTTTTTCTGAAGATGAAAGCGTTAAGGTGTGGAGCTTGGATGGATCCCCCAATGCGGCCGTCTTTGTGCAAAACGCGCACAAACTGGGTCTCAATGACGGGGTCTTCAGTCCGGATGGAAAGTACGTTGTTTATCTTGGACAAGACTACGCCGCGGGTCTATGGGATGCCAAGACACACGAAACCAAACTCGAGCTTCGCGAACACAAGGGCAATGTCACTCATGCCGGCTGGAGTCCGGATTCGAGCCGCTTTGTCACGGCTTCTGCGAAATCGCTCATCAACCACGAAACCGATTCTGGACATGCCCTGTTCCAAGCCGATGACTTCGCCCATGAATTGCGCGTTGTTCGGTACAGTCCCAATGGCGACTCGATTCTCGTTGGACTCGCCGATGGAACGATACAACTGCGAGATCCGGCAAATGGAAGTGCCATCATTACCTTTGCGGGCGGTGGCGCAGAACTCTCGACGGCGCTCTTCACCCCTGATGCGGCACACATCGTTGCGGGCTACAACTCCGGAAAGATCCTCATCTGGAACAGCAAGGACGGCGTCAATCTCGAGGCAAGAGCCGGCGACAATAACGCAGTCGTGGACTTAGCCATAAGCCCGAACGGATCCCGCTTTGTGGCTGTTATCTTCCCAAGCATCACCGAAATCTACGATACTCCGAGCGGGCATATTCTCAGACAGAACCAGCATACCGTTACTGCCCTGCACAATTGCGCCTACAGCCCTGACGGTAAGCATATTGCCGTCATAACAACAGATAATCCCGTGGAACTTCTGGATTCGGATGGGAATCCCGAATGCACACTCAGCGGACACACCCAAATTGTCAAAATGGTGACGTTCAGTCCCGATTCCAAACGCGTTATTACTGCATCATACGATTCCACGGCACGGATCTGGGATATCAACACCGGCAAAGAACTCTTGTGCCTGGAAGGACACCGCGATCAAGTGTCCAGTGCCCGCTTCAGTCCGGATGGAGAGACCATTGCGACGGCATCCTGGGATGGGGATATGCGCTTCTGGAGCGGCGCATCTCCAAATCCCATTGATATAAATGAGTAGGGGGTGTGCCGCTCACCCATTCGAGTGAGCAAAAAGGAACGCAGACGTGCTGCGGGGATCCTTTGTGCTGGACTGTCTTCTAAACGCGAACCGCGAAAGGAGATGTACTATGCCTCGGAAGTCGACGCCACCTGTTAAAAAGACCGCTGCAAAGAAGGCTGCCGTCAAGAAGCCGGCAAAGAAACCGGTCAAAATCACCTTCACCGCGAAAGTCATCGACAGTAGCACCAAACAACCGCTTCCAAAGGTCAGAGTATCCGTTTTTGCGAAGGGCAAGCGTACAGCCAATGACACCAAGCTTACTGACGCCCAGGGAAAGGCCAGGCTCTCCACGCCTCCGAGCAAGGCCTACTGTCTCGCCGCGGAAAAGCAAGAGTATTTCAAGACATCGGTGGAAACCACATCCTTGGTGGACTATGTCGTCAGTACCATCCTCCTCACTCCCGAAAAGACCGAAGCAGAGAAACTTCGTACAAACGTTGATATCTCATTCGTTGTCTACAATTGCTCCACCCTGGAGCCTATCCAGGGCGCGACATGCACCATGAAGCTTCTTCCCAACGGACCGACCTATACTGCGACAACAGACGCTGACGGCATAGCGACATTCAATGTCCCGGCAAATCACTCCTACGACCTGAAGGTTACGAAGTCGGGCTATACGGACGTCACAATCTCGAATGTGTACTTGAACTCCTACTCCAGCGGGCGCGAGTTCGATTTCCCGCTCTGCCCACAATAGGCAGCGGCAAGACCACGGAAAACGACTCTCCGAAAACTGCCCGGCGGCGCAGAGAATATCTCACGCCGCCGGGTTCTCTCTTCTCAGATCGTTCTGCGATTTCACATGGCAATCTAAGTGCGCATCATCAGAGACTGCTGACGGATCCGCTAGCGAAGGTTTTCGCAGATCACCTCCACCGCCGTTTTAACAAAGCCATCGAACAGCCCATCCGCGAGCATATCGCCTAAAACTGAAACCTCCCGGCCACTTCCAACTCCCGCATTCTCTCAGCAGTCTCTCTCCAACCCGAAGGCGTTACAACTCCATTACGATGGGTTACGAGTCCGCCGAAGGTGGAGAACCACTCACGGACAAGGCTTGATTGTCATGCTGAGCGGGGGAACCGTGCGAGCGCGGGTTTCAGTTGTAGAAACAGAATCCAAGCGGACGGCCTTCTCTCTTGAGTGCCGCAGGCACGGCAGACTCCAGCCTGGGGTGAGATTCGCGTCACCGACGCGAATCGAAACCCCAGGTACCAGCCCCCACCCATCATGAGCCCTGTAAGGGCGAAAGCAACTTGTAGGGTCCGTTTCTTGGGAGCGGGGAACAGCGCGAGCGCGGGTTTTGGTGATAGAAACGACGGGCAGGGAGTCGGCCCTGACTCGGTATCAGACAACGTGTGCTCTTGTTCACTACTCACACCGTCTGTTTCTCCAGCGCGCCGCACGGCGCAAAACATAGTAGCCTGGGGCAGAGTCCTACGAAGCTCCGAGACGCAGTCGAGGGGCGAAGGAGGACGCCGCCCCAGGTCAGCAACCCACCCTAACGACCGCTCTGAAGGAGCGCCACATGCAAGAGGCTCGGCGTGTTTCTTAGGAGTCCGCCGGAGGCGGACGAAGCATCTGGAACAAGCTGTCTTGTCCTAAGCCAGATTCTTCGTCCGCCTCAGGCGGACTCAGAATGACAAGATCGCCGAGCGGAGTGTGGTTGTGAGCGAACTAAACCGCTCTAAAACTTCCTACTCCATTCCCTCGGCCAACGTTCCACGACGACCTTAGTCTCGGTGAAGAACTCCACGGCATGATGGCTTTGTCCGTGTAAATCGCCAAAGAAACTATCGCCCCAACCGCTGAACGGAAAGAACGCCATCGGGGCCGCGACACCCACGTTGACGCCGATGTTGCCTGCGTAGGCCTCGTTTCGAAACCGACGCGCCGCCGCGCCATCGCTCGTGAAAATGCACGCCATGTTGCCGTAACCGCGATCGTTCACCATCGCGATGGCCTCATCCAGATCGCGCGCGTGCATCAGGCTGAACACCGGACCAAACATCTCAGTAGTCGCCAATTCGCCCTTATGCGGCACCTCATCGAGCACGGTCGGGTATACGAAATTGCCTTGCTCGTAACCACGCGGTTTCTTGCCGCGCCCGTCCACGATCACCTTCGCTCCCTCCCGCTCGCCCACTCCGATCATCTCTTCCAGATACGGCACGCGGTCTTTGGAAATGACCGGCCCCGTCTCGACGCCCGCGTCCAGACCATACCCCACCACGCGGTTCTCTGCCGCTGCGCAGAACCGCTCCGTGAATTCCATTCGCGCATCGCCCACGGTAATGCCCACAGACAGCGCAAGGCACCGTTGCCCCGCGCAACCAAATGCAGAATCCGCGAGAATGTTCGTAGTCATCTCCATATCGGCGTCGGGCATGATCACTACTGGGTTCTTCGCGCCGCCCTGACACTGGACGCGCTTGCCGTTTTCCGCGGCCCGCCGATAGATGTAGCGCGCAGCCCCCGTCGACCCGACCATGCTCACGGATCGGATCGTAGGATGATCGAGAATTGCGTCGACCGTTTCTTTCGCACCGTTCACAAGTTGCAGTACTCCCGGCGGCAATCCGAGCGTATCGATCATCTCGAACAACCGCTGCTGCGTGACCGGGCACTTGTCGCTGGGTTTCACGATCACGCAGTTCCCCGTAGCGAGAGCATACGGCAGGAACCATAGCGGTATCATGCACGGGAAATTGAACGGCGCGATGATCGACGTCACGCCCAACGGCTGGCGGAACATATGCTCGTCGATGCCGCGCGCGATGTCTTCGTTGTTCGTCCCCTGCATCAGCGTGGGCACGCCGCATGCCGTTTCAATGTTCTCGATTCCGCGTCGAATCTCCCCCAAACTTTCCGCAAACGTCTTGCCGCACTCCGTTGTGCAGACTCGCGCCAGCTCATCCTTGGCGTCTTCGAGAATCGACTTCAACCGAAACAGAAACTGCACGCGATCGGTCGCTGGCGTGCGCCGCCACTCGGGAAACGCCGCCGCTGCCGCGCGCGCCGCCTCATCGACCTCCGCCGCCGTGGAATGGGGCACATCGGCAATGTGCTCTTGCGTCGCGGGATTCAGAATGGGAGCGTATTCGGTCGCAGACGAGCGCTTCCATGCCCCGCCCACGTAGTTGGATAACTTCTTTTCCAGGCTCATCTCGTTCCCCTCCTTCCCCTATGCCCGCGATTGTCCTCCCGACTACGCTATCCACCCTGACAGGATTTCGCAACTTGTCCGGCGCACGTCTTTGGAGTAGTCTGACTACCTATCGCCCAAAGTGAGGATCGGGGGAAACTCGATGCCAGTTGCGGACCATGCAACCTACTGCGCCATGCTCGACAAAGCACTGGACGAGCACTACGCGTATCCCGCCATCAACGTGCTGCAAATCGACACGCTGAACGCGGCCATCGAAGGGTTTGCGGCCGCAAAAAGCGATGGCATTGTCCAGATTTCGGTCGCCGCGGGCACGCACACATCGGGCGCATTGAACGATCCCGTCCTCGGGGCCATCACGCTAGCGGAACACGCGCACCGCCTCGCCGAGAAGTACGATGTGACCATTGCCGTGCATTCCGACCATTGCCCCACGGAGAAGGTTGACTCGTTCTTAAAACCTCTAATAGCCGAAACGGCGCGACGGCGCGTCGCCGGACAGCCTGCCCTTTTCCAAAGTCACATGTACGACGGCAGCGGTCTGCCCTTGACTGACAACCTTAAATACGCGCGCGAACTTCTGCGCCTCTGCGCCGACAACGGCATCGTGCTCGAAGTAGAAGCCGGAGTCGTGGGTGGTGAAGAAGACGGCATGCGCGGAGACCACAGCGCAAAACTCTACTCCACTCCCGAAGACATGATCGCCGTCTACGAAACGTTGAGCCGAGAGTCGGGTGCGCGTTTCATGCTCGCCGCGACATTCGGCAACGTGCACGGCGTCTACAAGCCCGGACAGGTTCAGCTCAAGCCTGCCATTCTCAAGGCCGGTCAAGACGCCGTGGTTGCGAAGTTCGGCGAAAAGGCCCGCCTGTGGCTCGTCTTTCACGGCGGTTCGGGATCGAGCACGGAGGAAATTCACGAGACCCTCGAGTATGGCGTCGTCAAGATGAACATTCACACCGACACGCAATATGCGTTCACACGCGGCGTCGTCGATCACGTAATGAAGAATTACGACGGCGTCTTGATGATCGACGGCGAAGTCGGCAGAAAGAACGACTACCTCGCCAGTACGTGGCTGAATCGAGGCAAGGCCATGATGGTGAAACGCGTTGTGGAAGCGTGCGAAGTGCTGCGCTCCGCGGGCAAGAGCCTTACCGCATGCTGAAACCACAGCAATACACAACCGAAAATCTGCTCATCCGGCCGCAGTACAATTCCGCCGATTCGGACCTGATTCTCTCCATCACACCCGAGCAGGCCGGATGGGAGCACATCTCATTTCAGGCAAGACGCCTCGCGACAGGCGCTTCGTGGTCCTTCGACACTCGAAACTGTGAGTCTGCCTTCGTCAACCTCAGTGGACGCTACTCGGTCAAGAGCAATCGCGGCGAATGGGCCAACATCGGCTCACGAGCAAACGTCTTCGACGGCCCCGCACACGCCCTCTACTTGCCGCGCAACACTGCATTTACCGTCACCGCCGACATCGGCGGCGAATTCGCCGTGGCCTGGGTGCCCACGGACATCGATCATGACCCCTGGCTAATCGAACCCGAGTCAGTGCCCATCTCCATACGCGGGGGCGACAACGTCAGCCGTCAGATCAACGACCTCTTGCCGCCAGGCTCCCCCGTTCACCGCTTAGTCCTCGTCGAAGTCTACACCCCCAGCGGCAACTGGAGCAGCTATCCACCGCACAAGCACGACGAGCACCACACAGACATGTCCGGAGCGATTGTCGAAGCCGATCTGGAGGAGGTCTACTTCTACAAGTTCGACCGTCCTGAAGGTTATGCAATCCAACGCGTGTATACAGACGAAAGCTGCCCGTTGCATCGCGCGGGCTATCCCATTGATGCGCTTCTCAGGCCCGAAGAGAATTGCGCTGTGCTTGTGCCCGAAGGGTACCATCCCGTCGCAAGCGCGCCGGGATACACCACCTACTACCTGAATGTACTGAGCGGCAGCGCGCAGAGTCTCGCGAGCCGCGATGACCCACGCTATTCCTGGGTAAAAGAAACCTATCGGCACAAGGACGAACGGTTGCCGTTGTATTGACGTGTGTATTCGAAAAGGGAGTCAGACACCTCGCATGAATCGAACTCGGGCCTACGACTCGCTTCACATGGGACGCTCCTCCATCGATCTCTATAGCAACGATGTCGGAGCGCCCTTTGAGCGCATACAGAGTTTCGCAGCCTACGTCGGCGGTTCTCCGACCAACATCAGCGTGGGCGCCCGGCGCCTTGGTCTGAAGACTGCCATTCTCACCGGGCTTGGCGAAGACCCCGTTGGTGATTTCATCCTGGATTTCCTGGAGCGCGAAGGCGTGGAGACGAAATTCCTGCATCGCAAACCGGGGCATCGCACGAGCGCAGTCGTTCTGGGTATCGAGCCTCCGGACAAGTTTCCCTTGGTCTACTACCGAGATAACTGCGCGGACATCGAACTGACCATCGATGACGTGCTCGCCTCGCCAATCGCCGATAGCCGCGTCTTTCAGTTCGCGGGCACCAACCTGTCCAAAGAACCCAGCCGCAGCGCGACCTTCTTCGCCGCCGAACTCGCGAGAAGTGCCGGCACCGAGGTCATTTTCGACATCGATTTCAGGCCCGATCAGTGGCACGACCCTCGCGCGTTTGGTGTGATGGCCCGCGCCATACTGCCTCTGGTCGATATCGTCATCGGCACGGAAGACGAAATCAACGCAGCCATGCTTCGCGATCCCAATCAGGTCTCCGTCACCCACTCTCAGGTCTCCGACACCAAAGTCAGCGGCAACGTGGATGAAGCCATTGAGCGTTTGCTCGCATACGGTCCCAAAGCGCTGCTGCAAAAGCGCGGCGCGGATGGACTGCGCATCCATTTGCCCAAGCCTTCGGGCACGGCGGAGCGAATTGACGCGCCGGGATTCCCCGTGGAGGTGTACAACATTCTCGGCGCGGGCGACGCGTTTGCGGCAGGTTTTCTGTTCGGATATCTCAGCGGCAATTCATGGTACGAAGCCGGACGTTTTGCGACGGCCTGCGGGGCAATTGTGGTGACCAAACACGGCTGCGCGAACTTCATGCCGACGCGCGACGAACTCATGACGTTTATCGAACAACACGGGGGGCTCTAGTCGTAACGGCCGTCCCCGGCAATCGGGAGACTTTTCGAAATGAGCGGAGCGAATGTACGCAGGTTGACCATGGCGCAAGCTTTGGTCCTCTTTCTGAAGAACCAGTACTCGGAACGCGACGGTGTCGAGCAACCGTTCTTCGCGGGTTGCTTCGGCATCTTTGGGCACGGCTGCATCGCGGGCGTCGGTCAGGCGCTACAGCAATACCCCGACTTCCGCTACTTTCAGTGCCGCAACGAACAGGCCATGGTGCACACGGCGGCTGCCTTCGCGAAAACGACGAACCGTCTTCGCACCTTCGCCTGCCTGTCCTCCATTGGACCAGGCGCCACCAACATGCTCACCGGAGCAGCCGGAGCCACGGTCAACCGCTTGCCTGTTCTTCTGCTGCCGGGGGACATCTTTGCGCGCCGAAACGTAGCCCCCGTCCTGCAGCAACTCGAATCGGGACAGTCGCAGGATATATCCGTTAACGACTGCTTCAAACCCGTCAGCCGTTACTGGGATCGTATCAATCGCCCCGACCAACTGATCTCCGCGTTGCCGGAAGCGATGCGTGTCCTGACGAGCCCGCTCGATACCGGCGCGGTCACACTGGCTATTCCGCAGGATGTTCAGACCGAGGCTTACGACTATCCCGAGGAACTCTTCCGCAAACGCGTATGGCACGTACCGCGCATGCGCCCCGACTCGCACATGCTGAATCGCGCCGCGGAGTGGATTCGCGCAAGCAAAAGGCCACTCATCGTCGCGGGCGGCGGCGTAATCTACAGCGACGCAACGGAGACCTTGCGCGCCTTCGTGGACCAGACCGGCATTCCAGTCGGCGAGACCATGGCGGGCAAAGGAAGCCTGCGTTATGACCACCCGCTCAACCTCGGAGCCATTGGTGTTACTGGCACATCCGCCGCCAATCCCATCGCACGCGATGCGGACCTCGTCATCGGCATCGGCACGCGGTACAGCGATTTCACGACCGCCAGCAAGACGGCATTCCAAAACCCCGGCGTGCGGTTCATCAACATCAACGTCGGCGAATTCGACGCATACAAACACGGCGCCTTGCCGCTCGTGGGCGACGCGCGCGCGGTGCTGCAGGAACTCTGCGCAACGTTGAACGGCTATATGACTCCGCCCACATACCAGGAACTGTGCAAGAAGCTGCACGACGAATGGGAAGCGGAAGTCGACAGGCTGTATGCGATCCGAAATAGACCCCTTCCAAGCCAGGGTGAACTAATAGGGGCCGTCAACGAGTTAGGCAAACCCGACGGCATCATGGTGTGCGCATCGGGCAGCATGCCCGGCGATCTGCACAAATTGTGGCGGACACGGCATCCCAAGAACTACCACCTCGAATACGGCTACAGTTGCATGGGCTACGAAATCGCCGGCGGACTCGGCATAAAGATGGCCGCGCCCGACAAAGAGGTTTATGTGATCGTGGGCGACGGCGGTTACCTCATGCTCTCTGCCGAAATCGTTACCTCCATCCAGGAAGGACACAAGCTCATCGTCATTCTCTTTGACAATCACGGTTATAAGAGTATCGGTTCGCTCAGCCGGTCCATCGGACAAGAAGGTTTCGGCACACGCTACGCGTACCGGAAAGAAGGACAACTCCAGGGCGACGGCGCTGGCGCCGAAGTGGAGACGCTCAGTGTCGATTTCGCGGCCAATGCGCGCAGCCTCGGCGCAAACGTGATTACCTGCAAGTCCTACGAAGATTTCGCCGGGGCCATCGACGCGGCACACCAAGCAGAGCGAACCACGCTCATCTACGTCGAGAACGATCGCTACGTCAATGTGCCCGGATACGACAGTTGGTGGGACGTACCCGTCGCGGAAGTCAGCGAGATGCCTTCCGTCCAAGAAGCCCGCAAGAATTGGGAATCCATGCGCTCTAAAGAACGCTATTACTTGAAGTAATCGAACAACTCGGGGAGGCTGACGCCAATTATGAGCACGCTACACGTCGGAAACGCCCCATGTTCCTGGGGCACGCTGGAGTTTGAAGGTGTTGGCGGCGAACGAATCGGGTGCGGTCAAATGCTCGATGAACTCGTTGAGACGGGTTACACGGGCACGGAACTGGGCGATTGGGGCTTTATGCCCACGGAACCCGATCGGCTGCGCGCCGAACTCGCGAAGCGCAAGCTCACCATGCTCGGCGCATTCGTGCCCGTTGCCCTGAAATACCGCGAAGCGCACGCCGAAGGTATCGCTGAATCCGTCAAAATCGCGCGTCTGCTTGCGTCTGTCACCGAAACCTCCGGCACGCATCACATGCCGTTCCTGGTGCTGGCCGACCGAAACGGAACCGAGCCTGAGCGCGTGGCAAACGCCGGACGTGTGACCCAGTCGATGGGATTGTCCGAACAGGAATGGCGCACCTTCGCGCGAGGCGCGGAAGACGTGGCCCGTGCTGTTCTGGAGGAAGCTGGACTTCGGACCGTCTTTCATCATCACTGCGCCGGGTACATCGAAACGCCCGAAGAAATCGCGCAACTGCTTCATCGCACCGATCCGGCGCTGCTGGGTCTCGTGTTCGACACCGGACACTATGCGTTCGGAGCCGGTGCGGAAGACGGCGATGGCGTACTGAATGCCCTGGCCCGATTCTCCGAGCGCATCTGGTACATGCACTTCAAAGATTTCGATCCCGCGGTGGCGAAAAGTGCGCGCGAAGAAAATTGGGATTACTTCACGGCCATTGCGCACGGTGTCTTCTGCGAACTCGGTAAAGGATGCGTCGATTTCGCAAAGGTCGCTGCGTGGGTTCGTACGCGCCCCGAACACCGCTGGATTCTCGTTGAACAGGATGTACTCCCGGGCATGGGCGCGCCAAAGGAAAGCGCGCGCCGTAACAGAGACCATCTCAGAAGCATTGGAGTCTGAAATGAGCAACGACACATTGGAAGTCGGACTTTTTGGCACCGGTCGAATTGGACGCCTTCACGCGCAGCACCTCGCCTATTCGATACCCGGCGCGCACCTTCGCTCGATAGCCGATATCGATACGAACTCGGCCAGCGCCTGCGCGGCGAATTGCCGCGTTGACCGTGTCGAATCGGACTACCGGCGCATTCTCGACGATGACGGAGTGCAAGCCGTTGTCATCTGCACGCCGACGGATTCGCATGCGCGCCTAATCGAAGAGGCCGCGCAAGCGGGCAAGCACATCTTCTGCGAGAAACCGATTGCGCATTCGCTGATCGATATCGATCGCGCGTTGGACGCGGCGGAAAAGGCAAGAGTGAAGCTGCAGATTGGTTTCAACCGCCGCTTCGACGCCAATTTCAGCCGCGTACGCAAGGCGCTTCGGTCCGGCGAAATTGGCGCGCCGCTCTTGCTGCATATTATCAGCCGCGACCCGGCCCCGCCCCCCGTGGAGTACGTCAAGAAGTCCGGTGGTATCTTTCTCGACATGACCATTCACGATTTCGATATGGCCCGTTTCCTGATGGGCTGTGAGGTGGAGGAAGTCTTTACATCGGCCGCCGTAAAAGTAGATCCCGCGATCGGAGCGGCTGGCGACTACGACACTGCGGTGATCATGCTCCGCTACACGAACGGCGTTATCGGGACAATCGACAACTGCCGAAAGGCCGTCTACGGTTATGACCAGCGCGTGGAAGTGCTCGGCAGCGACGGCGGTATTCACGTGGATAACAACTACCCCAACACGGCGATTGTCAGCGATTCCGCGTCTGTGCGGCGTGACTTACCCCTGAACTTCTTCATGGAGCGCTACACAGAGAGTTTCCTGACCGAGATGCGCTCCTTCGTTCGCGCCGTGCTGCTCGACGAGCCTGTCGAAGTCACGGGGGCGGATGGAAGAGCCGCCGTTGTCATGGGGCTTGCCGCACGCAAGTCCAAGGAAGAGAACCGGCCCGTCAAGCTCAGCGAAATCACCTAGACGAAAACAGGGACTGATGCAAGCGAAGCGAACGAAGTGAGCGAAGTCGCGGAAAACAGGGACTGATGCAAGCGCAGCGAACACAGTGAGCGAAGACGCGGAAAACAGGGACTGATGCAAGCGAAGCGAACGCAGTGAGCGAAGACGTGTCTGTCCCTGTTTTCCGAATTCTGTCTTCCCCTAATCGCGCGCTTTTACGCGCCACAACGTACAGGCTAGCAACACCGCCATCGTTGCCGCGCAAAACCAGAACGTAATCGCCGGACCGAACTCGTGCGTGACTTGTCCGTTGACAGTCACCTTTCCCGCTTCAATGAGTTTTCCACTGATGAAGTCCTGAATAGAAGCGCCGAGATAACTGAACAGTCCGACGAATCCCATGGCCGCTCCGCTGGCGTTCTTGGGGCAGATATCAATCGCCACAAGACCGCCCAAGAACACCAGCAATCCTCCCAGTCCGAATCCGAAAAAGGAGAAGCCGAGCATGTGCGTGAAATCGTACTTGCGATAGACCTGCAACCCGTCACCCACAGCTTCCACGCGTAGTCCGCGCACCGATGCTAACCAGCCCTCACTTTGCAGCAACCAAGACTGACGTTTGTCATCGGAATTGACCACAACCTGCGCGCCATCAGGAACGCGTATAGACTGTGCTTCAAGCGCCTGGATGACAGAAGGCTTGAGTGAACC
>JAIBAQ010000069.1 GCA_019695095.1 Candidatus Hydrogenedentota bacterium | reverse complement strand
TTGCCCGACGTGCAGCGTCCCAGAATCAACACGTGTTTCAACTGATAGAAATCGGCGTAGTGCGCGATGCCGTAGCCCATGAAGTAGCCCATGCTCTTCCAAATCTTCTGGGCGCCTTCGTGACCCGCTTCCAGTTTCTCCTGAACGAACTTCAGCCGTTCCGCATCGGTGACGTCTTGGGGCAATTCAATTCCTGCCCTCGGCGCGAGGCGAAACACACACTGCTGCGAGAAATAGAGCGCGCCAACGCCCTTATCGCCAGACCATTCGTCAGCCGGAGCGGTGGGCGAATAGTCGATGGGCGCAAAAGCGAGCTCATTAAGCCACCCGGTAATGTTGCCTTCGAGCGTCACATAGCCGCCGGCCTCGCTGGAACCCAGCGCGATGCCAAGCACGCCGCTATCCTCCAGGGACATCGAACCCGCAAGCGCGGTGACTTCGCCGTCGTTCACGACTTCGAGCGGCACGCCTAACTCGTCGCGAATTCGCAGGAAGAGGTTGTGGACCTCGTCGAAGCGATCTTTGGGGATGCCTCTGAACAGCGAGGCGATCATCGGCCGGTTGTTGATGATTACGCCAGCCGAACTGCCGCCGATGGCGTCGACGCGCGGCATTTTCGATGCAGCCTTCTTGAGGCCGGTCATGATGCAATCGTAATGATAGTTTGGATCGGTCTGTTTGCGCGGCTCCCAAACCGTCTCATCGCTGAAGACAGCGGTGCCGTCGATGACTGCGCTGACTTTGTAATCGGAGGCGCCCAGGTCAAACCCGATACGGCAACCTTCCAGGTGACGGCCAAGAGCCTGGGTCGTCTCGTTTTCCGCGGGCACGTCTTTGGCATCGCACGAGACGACGGTGAACGTGTGCTCGTAGACACTTTCGCCCATGAAGTTGTAGTCGAATTCGCGCGGACCGCCGGGTGCGTAACACGAGGCAATATGCGCACCAATGCTCCGAGGACCGCCTACGTAGACCTTCCAGCCACCGCGTTGCCACAGCAGGAACTTCACGATTCGCTCGACGTAGGACAAATTGGCTTCGGCGCTGGGATGCGATTCATCGAATACGCGTGTCTCAAACCGCGAAATGGACCCGTCGGCGCGTTCCAGTCCAAGAACCAAATCGACGCCCTTTCCCGACGCATCAACGTCGGCAAGAAACGCGCGATTTGCCAAGACAGCAGGCCGGAAATCCGGGTCTAACGGTGGCACAAAGCGCGGCGCCACCAGATTGAATTCGTTCTTCATGCAATAACCCCTTTCAACGCACGTGGTCCCCCACCACAGCGTAGCGCGTGGCAGTTTCACTTGATCGGGAGACTATAGCATATGGGGCGGGGTGGCGAAAATTGCCGAGGGGACAACCCAAAAGGCGGCCACATACGAACACAAAGGGCTTAGCGCAGCGTAGCCGCAACCAAAAGAGATTCAACCACCGATGAACTCCGATGAACTCCGATAAGAGGAACAATCAGGCTCGAATGACTTCAGACCACGGGGAGCACGGGGAAATTAGTGAAGCGTACCCCGACTTTTTCGTGCGAAAGACAGACACGACTCCGCTTCGCCACGCTTGTGTCAGTCCCTGTTGTCCGCCGCCACTATTTTCCGCCGCGATTGACTCTTCCTTGGGTCAACCAAGATGTTGTCTTAACTACGATTCGCCACACTATTCCTCCACGACGGCCTGTTCTTCGCGGACACTAAGCAACAACGCTCCGCCGAGGAAGAAGAGTGCAATGAGACTGAAGACGCCGACCCGCGTGTTGCCCGCGAGATGTCCGATGTATCCGACCATGAACGGCCCGAGTATAGCGGCGAACTTCCCGAAGATGTCATAGAACCCGAAGAACTGGGCCGACCTCTGCTTGGGGACGAGCTTGCCGTAGATGGAACGGCTGAGCGATTGGATGCCGCCTTGAGCGGTGGCGACGAGCATGGCAAGCACCCAGAAATGCCAGGACTTGCTGATGAAGAACGCGACCACGACGACCGCAAAGTACGTGGCAATTCCAACGAGAATCATGCGCTTTGCGGTGAAGATTCCCGCGAGTTTCCCGTAGATCAGGGCGCAGGGAAAAGCCGCGATTTGAGTCACCAGAAGTACGAGCATGAGTTCGCTGGCCTTGATACCCACGTCGAGACCGAACGCCATGGACATCTTGTAGATCGTGTGCACGCCGTCGATATAGAGGAAGTAAGCGATTAGGAAGATGAATAAGTGTTTGTAGCGCGGGATGTCGCGCAAAGTGGCGGCGAGCCGCGACAGGCTTTCGCGGACGGGATTGGGCGTGTCCTCGGCGTAGTAGCGCTGGTGAACATTTCGCAGCATGGGGATGGTCAACACAAACCACCAGACCGCGGTGATAACGAAGCAGATGCGGGTGGCGTTGATCTTGCTCAAGCCCAGCGGTTCGCAGAATTGGATCAGCGCCATGCATCCGATGTACGGAACCACGCTGACGATGTATCCCCAGGCAAACCCGCTCGAAGAGACCCAGTCCATACGTTCCTTTTCCGTCACATCCACCAGGAAAGAATCGTAGAAGACGATCGCCCCGTAGAATCCGATGGTACTCAGTCCATACAACAGAAGACACAGTTTCCATGCGCCCGCGCCGACCACCGTCAGCGACGCCGTGGCCACAACGCCCGCCAGCAAGAACGCCACGAAGAAGCGCTTCTTGTTGCCTCGATGATCGGCCAGCGCTCCCAGCACGGGCGCGAGAATGGCCACCACAATCGAGGCCACCGTATTGCCGAGCGCCCAGTAATACGTGGAGTCGGATGCGCTCATGCCTTCCGCCGCGACGGTCTTGAAGAAGATCGGAAGTATCGCGGTGGTTACGATGAGGGTCTGTGCGGAGTTGGCGCAGTCGTAGAGAATCCAGCTTCGCTCGGCTTTGGTCACGGTTCGGCTCCTTGCTCTCCATTCGCTGTGCGACATGGTCCGCTGTGCGAGGGGCCGGAATCAAGCGCGAGGCGCTGTCAGCGTGCCACCGTGACGAGAGACCGGAGACTTTCAAGCCTCTTTGGGCCGATGCCTCGGACATTCTGCAGATCGTCGACGGTGGCAAAGGGCCGTTGCTTGCGATACGCGATGATGGCTTCGGCAAGTTTTGGGCCGATTCCCGGTAAAGTCTGCAGTTGTTCCGCGCTGGCGCGGTTCAGTTCGACCAGCCCGGAAGTTTCCGCGGAAGACGAGGGGCTGTGTCCACCCGACGCGATTGATGCCGGTGAGGCCGGTTCGGAGGATGGCTGCCAGCCAGTAATGGTGTATTGAGGAGGGTTCCTGGGCGGTGCAGGTTCTGGACGCCGAATACGGACGCGACCGTCGGCGGGGGGCGCGGGACTCTGCTTCGGAATCGTCAAGGTGGATCCATCCACGAGAAGCGCGGCGCGATTGATGTCGGAGAAATCGGCATCTTGAGTAGCGCCACCTGCCGCCTCGATGAGGTCATCGACGCGCGCGGTGCCGGGCAGCGTGAACACACCGGGCGACAGCACCTCCCCCATTATTGATACAACGACTTTGGGTGGTTCTGAAGGGGCCTGGATTACTGGTGGCGGTTCGGGCGTGGGCGCAGGTTCAACGGGCTGACTGACGGGCGCGGATTCGGGAGCGGGCTGAGCTTCGGGCGTGTTCTGCGTGACGACGACTTCGGCAGGTGCGGCGTGCCTCGCGACAAGCACGGCGATTCCACCCACGCACATGGCAACGCCGACACCGACAAGAACCATCAGTTCCTTGGTGGTGAAGAAACGCGTCAACATAGACGAAGAATTGCCGTCACCGGTCTGCGTTCCACAACACGCATGTTTTCCCCCATCTCGCGCTGATAGTTATACGGTGCGAGTTGAGTAGGTGTCAACGCGTAGGGGTAGTGCTAGGTACTGTGGCGATTACGAACTAGGGGGGATCAGTTGGGCGCGCCGGGAATCGTGATACCCATTTGGCTAAGGTATTGGAAGATGTTGACGTCGCCGTAGCTCAGGACAAGGCCAGACACCGTGTTCCAGATGTCCTCGCCGTAATCCGTCGTGAACAACTGCTGCAACGCGGTGAAGATGCCATCGAGACCTTCTATGCTCGCGACGAGGTCCAGCGTCTGATTCGCAAGCGCCTCGATTTCCTCGGTCGACCCGGTCTGGCTGTACAATTCTTGAAGGGCATCAATGGCCTGACTTTGGATATCGAGCCCGGCCAATTGTTCCTGAGAGAAACTGGCGCCGTCTTGCACCTGCGACCCGAGCGTCCGCGCCGCATCGAACAACTCCTGGGCAGTCTCATAATCCTGCGAGGCCATGTAGTTGCGGCCGTAGTCGATGAGGGTTTTGCCCAGATCGGTCAGATACGAGTACTGGTCCGAACCGGCTGTCACGGCACTGAGCAGCTTCGCTTGATCTTCAGGAACACCCGCTGCAATCAGGGCCTGAACGTTGGCTTGGGCGGATTCGCGCGTGTACGCCGACACGGTTCGCTTGGACTGAGCCACCGCAAGCGCTTCGAGCGCACCCGCTGCGTCGCCCTGTTCGAGCAGCAGCTTGGCTTTGAGGTAATACGGCAGCGCGTTATCCTGGTCGAGGTCAGGCATAGCCTGAAGCTGGGCCATCGCTTCCGTGGTCTTCTGCGGATCTTCGGAGAGGCTCTTCGCCAGCTCGAAGCGAGCGTAGGGATCCTCGGGCAGCATTCCAACCGCCGTGAGGAGCACTTGCTCTTCATCGGCTTGCGACAGCGAGTCGGCAGCCGCAACGGTTGCAAGCGGCGATGCGTCGGGAGAATCGATTACCCGTTGCGCTTCTTCCCGTTTGAGCGTCGCCCATTCGACCAGCTTCGCCAAACCGGCCCCGCCACCCGCCGCATCTCGCCGGGCACTGACAATATCCGTTATTGTGGGACGGCCGTCGGTAGGCGGAGGAGACGTCGATTCGAACACGCCTTCGCTCTTTGAGGGCGAAGCGTGCTTGGACAAGCTGCTCGACGCCAATTTGCGCATCTCTTGAGCTTGTTCCAGCTTCCTGCGTGAGTCTTCCGCTATACCGCCGCTCTTGGGCCCGGTGGTCGCATTCTGTGTCTGACTACCGTTCTTGGCGATACTGTTGCTCGAATTGCCCCCTCCGAAGAACTGGTCCGCAAAGAGGAAGTAACCGACCGTCAGGGCAATCGCGGCAAATGCAGCGACCATTCCCCAATCGAAGGGCGTAGCCGCTCGCTTCCACCACGGTTTCTGTGTCTTGGGCTGTGCGCCCGGCTTCGGAACTGCGACCACCTTGGGCTGGCGTTCTATCTTGAATACTTCGGCAAGAACAGCATCCGCGAGGTCGATTTGGGGCGCTTTGGCGTCAAAAGCACGTCCTGCATTCTCAAGCGTGGAATAGACGGCGCTCAGCCACTCGTACTCGCGGCGGTACTCATCGGAAGCACGCAAGGACTCTTCGACGCGGGCTGCTTGCTCGGCAGTCAGCTCGCCTTCGAGGTATGCCACGATCTCGTCGTGGATATGGTCCTTGCTTTCCATGCTCAAAACTCGTCTTTCAACTCGGTAAACTCGTCGCGTAACGACCGAAGAATGCGGTGCAATCGGGTCCGGACGGCGCCTTCGGTACTTCCGACAATCTCGGCGATGTCGCGGGCGGCCATTCGTTGGAAGAAGCGCAAGTTCACGATTTCGCGTGATTCGGCGTCGAGGGTATCGAGCACTTTGAACAGCCACTCGTGTCGTTCGACGGTCATGAGGGTATTGTCGGGACCGTCGGCAGAAGAGCGGAAGACTTCGCCCGATTCATCGCGCGCCGAGCTTGCGTACTCCTCCAGCGATTCCATGGGAACCGCCTTCTTTCGCTTCAACTCATTGAGGCACAGATTTCGCGCGATACACAGCACCCACGGGCGAAACTTTCGTTCCGCGTCGAACCGGCCACGAGCCACATAGACGCGGATGAATGTCTCTTGGGCCATTTCCTTGGCCCGTTCTACGTCTCTGACGTAGTGAAGACAAAACCGGAAAATGTCGTTCTGGTACCGGCGCACCAGCTCAGCCAGTGCGTCCTGGGCTCCCTCACACAAAAGAGCGATCAACTCTTCATCTGTGCGAGAAGAGGTGCTCACGCGATAACCCGCGCCAGATAACGGGTTAAGGTTGCTACTGCAACCTTCATCCGTTGTCCAACCTCGTCATTACTACCGCTGAGTTGCGCAATCATCACAATCATCGCAGATTTGTCAGATAGACTATTGACAGTTGAGCCCAAACCGATTTGGGCGCCACCTTGAACCATTGTCGCCAAGTGTACGGGGGAAGTGCCCCTAAACGCAAAGGCAAAACTCCAGAGCCTGAACACTCCCTCCCAGACACCCCAAAGGATTGGGGTAAGGGACGGCTACCGCGCAAGACCTGCCCGAAGCGCCCCAATTCTCTGGTCAACGGCGTCTTCCGCAGCCATGATCGCATCGGAGACATTCGCGCGAAGCTGGTCATCGGCAGGGCGCTTAGCCCAGGCAGAAATCCCGTCTGTAGCGACGAGAAGCGTGGAGAGGCTGTCGCCGGAGAGGGGGGCATCCTGGATTCGACGCCTTAAATCGCTAAGCTTGGAGTTGAAGTCTTTCTGCAACCAGTCGGTGAACATTGTCGATGGAGTGGCGCGTTTCTCATGGACCGCGCGCTGGTCCAGCTCATTGAAAAGCCCCTTGGTCTCCTGACGCAGATCTTCAAGCAGCTCGGCCTCAGAACCCGTATCGATTGTACGTGAACGCTTTTGAAGCTCCGCACGCCCCGTTTGAACGACCCACGTGTAGGCAATGCCCATCGTGACGAAGAATGCGGCCGTCAGAACAGAGGCATAGATCACCCACCGTGCCCCGCGCAGGACGAAGTTAGAGTCAGAATGGCCGTGTTTCATGGCGAGAGCAGGACCTCAGCGCAGCAAGCGGCGCAAGTTAGCTGGGTTTCGCTGCCACGCATCCGCCTTTTCGTAATCGGGGTAGCGACGTTCCAATCGGTTAAATTGCGGTGTATGGATGCGGCGGCGTCCTGATTCCGACTCTTCAATTCCGAGATAGGCGTGCAACATTTCGTGAAAGACCACATAGCGCACGAAAAACTCCGGCACGAAGTCTTGGTCGAGATACGGATGGAGGCGGATGAGATTTTCGTCGCGTGAGTAACTGCCGAATCGGATGGAACGGCGGCGGCGCGGTGCTGGACGTTTGCCCCAGGTTATGGCGGCGGCGACTGCACCCTCGAAATGGGCGCTATTGAGTTCCTCGTACATTTGTCGAAGGTCGTAGACAGCGCCTGATGTGCGAAGGTCGCGAACCGGCTTCGCGACTCGCCGGACCATGTGCCGGTTCTCGCGAATAAAGGCATCGATGACCGCGCCGGAGCGCTTGCATCGCGGACGCTTGATCCAAGCGGCAAGCGCCGCGACTACCGTACCCGTCGCGTAAAGGAACATGTGGTGGAGCCGCAGCGTAAGACTTCCATCCGCGCGGTTGCGACGCATCGACATCACGGTCGACGCGTTGTCGGTAAGGGTGACCATGACGGGCGTGCCGATGCGTTCTTCCAACTCGCGACTCAACAGCGTCTCGTCGCGTAATGCGAACTCCAGTTGTACCGGAGGTTTCTTCTTCATAGGCAGTATGCTACGGCGTTGCTCGAAGTCCGTCAACTTTTGAAGTCTTCCGCGCGCGGTTATTGCGCAGGAACCGCCGGTGCTGCCTCGGCGGTTTCGGTCGCGGGCAGAGTGGGTTGCGCGGAATCATCGACTGCGCCAGCGGCAATCCACATACGAATGATGTGAAGTTCCTGCTCGCTGATTGGCGCCTCGCCTTTTGGCATCTGCGGGCGCTTTGCGCCGCGGATATACTCGACGACCGAGCTCTCGTCTGGTTTACCCGGCACAACACCAGGACCTGCTTTCTTACCCGGGAGCAAAAGCGTCGACACGGTGGTCACATCGAAATCGCCTTTGGACTTGTCGGGGTTGTGGCATTCGACACAGTGTAGCTCGAAGATCGGGGCAACGTCCTTCTTATAACTGACGAGCTTGGCCTCCTCCGGAGCATAATCCCGTATCGCGGGAATCAGGGCTTCTGCAGAAGGCGACTCAGTTCCCACGGGCGATTCGGGTGCGACTTCCGGAGTTGCTGGAGTAGTTACCGCCGGCGCGGGAGTCTCAGGAGCCGGTATCGGAGCTTCTGGGGCCGGGGCCGGGGCTGGAGCGGGCTCGGGTGCCGGGGCAGGCGCAACCGCCGGATCGGACGCGGGGGCCATCGGCGCCTCAGGAGCGGCCGGTGGTTCCACCGGAGCCGGAGTTTCCGTCACGGGCGTTGCGGCGGGTTCAGGCTGCGGGACTGGCGCCAGATTCCGCGCGGGAGTCTCCGCTGAAGCATGCATGGCGGGTGTGCCGACGCCGTATTCGTAGACCAAAGTACCGCCAAAGTGCCCGGTGATACCAACCCATCCCGCGGTCAAGACGCTGGAAATGACCGCCAGGCTCGCGGCAGCTATGCGTACGGTGCGTATGCGCAGGGCGCTCAGCGCAATCAGGGCCGCGGTAATCAACGCGAAAATCCACACCTTCTCCGCCATAACCTCATGGCGTTCAACCGTCGACCAGACTTCGGACGACATCGACGACGGTATATGGTCCATGGCGCCGTGTCCGGTCTGGACGGCCAGGAATGACGTGATAAGTACGATGACGTAGCACCCGAATGCCACCCATCGGAGGTCGTTGCGCTCGCCGCGGCCCGCCGCACAGAGGTATACAAGCGGAATGGCAACGATGGAGAGCGCGACAGGGAAATGCACCACGATGGCGTGAAGCGAAGAGGCACGGCTTAAAAACTCGATCACAACGGTCATCCTCTCGTGGGCGGAGCTTGGGCTTCGGACAATACGGCGGCCAGAGTCCGTCGCAGCGCGCAGCCTTCGCTCCGGCTTTCTTGTCGTTGGATACCTGCCAGGAACGTGTCCAAAGAGCATAGCACAGGTTGCGGGCCAATGACATGCGGCGAAGAAGTTGAGCCGGAACCGGATGTTTGCTACACTTTACCATTCTGCGTCCAAATGGACCGGAGCAACCATTAGCTCAATTGCGAAGGAGGTGAATGCATTGCGTACTTACGAAGCGCTCTACATCGTCCGTCCTGATCTGAAGGACGATGAGATCCAGACGGTAGCGAAAGAGGTGGAAAACCTCATCGCCACGAATGGCGGTACTATCGTGCGCTCGGAGAACTGGGGCAAGCGGAAGATGGCCTACGAGGTCAAGAAGTTCACGGAAGGAGTGTACGTACTTCTCCGTTTTCAGGCGACCGCCGCTTTCGTTGCCCGCCTCTCGAACCATTTTCGGTTGTCGGAAAACATCATCCGGGATCTGATTGTGTACTTCGACGAGAAGACCCTGCGCCTCGAAGAGGAGCAGAAGAAGCGCACGGAAGCCGATCTGCGGGCGAGCGCCGCTCACGCGGATCGCGACCGGGACGATGACGACGACGATGGTCCGCGCCGTGGCCGACGGCATGATGACGATGACGATGACGACGGTCCACCCCGGCGCCGGCGCCGCGATCGCGATGATGACGACGATTCCGACTAGGCAATAACGACCTCGGAGGCTATGATCGATGTCAGACCTCAGAATGCCCAGTTTGAACAAGGTGCTGCTCGCGGGTCGTCTGACGCGGGATCCGGAATTGCGTTCGCTGCCTTCGGGCATGTCTATATGCAAACTGGGGCTCGCGGTTTCCCGTTTCTACACCAAGGATGGGGAACGAAAAGAGGAGACGTTGTTCATCAACGTCACGACCTGGGGCAAAACCGCCGAGTACTGCAACGACTCGCTGAAGAAGGGCCGGCCGATTCTGGTTGAAGGTTCTCTTCGCAGCTATGACTTCCAGGATAAGGAAGGTCAGAAGCGCACCGGCATTGAGATCACGGCGGAGCGCGTGCAGCAACTCGATTGGGCGGACCGTCAAGGCGGCGGTTCCGGTGGCGGACGATCCGATTCTCGCCCCGCTGAGGAACCTATCCCAGAGGACGACATCCCGTTCTAAGGCCTTCGAACAGGAGAAAATGGTATGGCCCAGATGATGATGCGGGCAAAAGCAAAGACCCGTAAGAAAAAGAAGAAGACGCAGTCCCGGAGCAAGGTCTGCCGGTTGACCGTCGACCGGGTAGTCTATATCGACTACAAGGACATCGCTCTGCTCAAGCATTATGTGACCGAACGCGGGAAGATAATTCCGCGCCGGATCACGGGCGCCACGGCCCGACATCAACGCATGCTGACGAAAGCCATCAAGTTGGCCCGGCAGATTGCGTTGTTACCGTTCGTCGCGGACTAGGAACGAGACCGGGACGGCTCCCGGCAAAGCCATGCAACTGCTTTTACTTATTATTGCGGTGGTATCAATGGCAGTGTTTGGAGCCTGCGGCGCTCTGCTCCTAGGCCTTAGCCCCATCGTCATCGCGGTTGCGTTGATTCGGGGGCGCGGCTGGGTTGCGCTGCTTGTTTTGCTCCTGCTGGCCGCATTTTTCGGAGTCGGGTTGTATGCGGCCAGTCAGGATGACAATCCTACGGCGGATCTTCAACGGCGCGCGTTATTGTTGTATTCGGTGCTGACGTATGCGCTGTTGAGCGCCCCGGGATTGGCCGCGGCCACGGCGCACGCACGGAAGTGGAGTTATTCGAAAACCGCCTATGCAGTAGCCGGTTTGTTGTTCGTAATTCTGACCTTGAGCGTCGTTTTGGAGTGGGAACTCTGGAAGACCCAGGTCGACGGCACAATTGAAGAGTTCCGTCTCATGATCCACGCGCGTAGCGCCGAAGGCGACGAAAGCGTGGCCAATCAACAGCTCGAAGGGCTGGCGTGGCTGAGCCAAAACAAGGCGGCTTTCGGATTGGGCTTGAATTCCCTGTTTGCGCTTGCGGTTTCCTGCATCTACATCACGATTACAAACTATGTTTTGAGGTTGTGGCGGGGAGAAGCGGGATTTGCAGGCTCCTTCAAGGACATGCGGCCGACCGAGTGGCTGGTGTGGGGCGCCATAGTAACGGCGCTCTTGTGTTTCGCCGATCATCGCTGGCCGGAGTTGGGCATACGCTTTGTGGCGTGGAATGCGGCGGTTGTGCTGACGGCCGTGTATTGGTTCAACGGACTGTCGATAGCAATGTACGGCATTCGGACACTTCAACCGACGGTGACCACGTTGCTGCTGGTTTTCGTGTTCGTAGTTGTCCTGGTCAACATGGGAGTCCTGCCTGTATTGGCATTGGCCGGCCTTTTTGACACATGGGGCGACTACCGGGGCAAGTTCGACGCCATGCTTGCGGCCCGTAACGCGCGCGAGGATGGGCAGCAGGGGCCGCCCGGAACCGGCATTTAAATGAAATTGAGTTTGGATTCAATGGCCTTGCAGATACGAATGGATGCAAGGAGAGGAGGACGTTGTGAAGGTCATCCTGTGTGAAAACGTACCCAACTTGGGCGAAATGGGTTCGACCGTCAAGGTGGCGGAAGGATATGCCCGGAATTATCTGCTGCCTCGCAAGATGGCGGTGCCTGCCGAATCGGACAGCGCAAAGCAGATCGAACACGAGATGCGTATCATCAAGCGCCGTGAAGAAAAGCACCGCGCGGAGATGACGGAACTCGCGAAGAAGATCGAAGCGTTGACCATCGAGTTCACGATGCGAGCGGGCGAAGAAGACAAGCTGTTCGGCAGCGTCACGGCGGCGCAAATTGCGGAAGGCTTGGCCGAGAAGGGCTACCAGGTCGATCGCAAGAACATCCACATCGAGGAGCCGATTCGTACGCTCGGAATCTTCACGGTGCCGGCAAAGCTTGCGAAAGGCGTCGAAGCCAACATCAAGGTATGGGTGAAGAAGCTCGAGGAGGAGGCGACCGAATAAGGTGGCCAAGCAGCAGCCGCGGAAGCCAGCCAAGCCTGTCTTTGACCGGACCCCTCCGCACAATATCGATGCGGAGCGTTCGTGCTTGGGGGCCATGCTGCTGAATCCCGACGCAGTCGGGACCGCAATAGAAATCCTCAAGGAAAACGCTTCGGACGTGTTCTATTCCGAGGCGCACCAGCATATCTACGAGGCCGTCATGGCCTTGTTTCGCGAGAATGTACCCGTCGACGGCGTGACGTTGATGCAGCAGTTGGGCCAGCACGGCAACTTGGAAGCCGTCGGCGGGGCGAGCTACATCGCCGAGCTGACGGGGGCCGTGCCGACGTCGGCGAACATCGAGTATTACGCTCGCATTGTGTTGGATCTGGCGGTGCTTCGGCGCCTTATCAGCGCGTGCACCACGGCGGCGGGCGAGGCCTACGGCGCGACAGGCGACGTCAATGAACTGCTCGACCGGGCCGAGGCATCCATCTTCTCGATAGCCGAGTCGCGCCAGCTAAACCCCGTCTACAAAGTCTCTGACTTGCTTGAAGACTCCATAAAGCGCATTGAGTCGATCATCAAGTCTCACACGGGGTACACCGGTCTTCCAACAGGGTTCAGCAAGCTCGACGAGATGCTTTCGGGTTTGCAGCCTTCGGACATGATCGTGTTGGCGGCGCGGCCTTCGGTCGGCAAGACGGCGTTCGCGCTGAACATCGCCTCGCACGTGGCTATCCATGAGGGAAAATCTGCGCTAGTCTTCAGCCTGGAAATGGCAAAGGAGCAGTTGGTCCAACGCCTGCTTTGCATGGAAGGGCGCATCGACTCGAAACGCCTGCGCACGGGATTCCTTGCGAAGGACGAGTTCTCGAAACTAATCCCTGCCGCGGCTAAGCTCAGTAACGCACCCATTTATATCGACGATACGCCGAACATGGGTATCCTCGAATTGCGTTCGAAAGCGCGCAGGCATGCGGCGCAAAACGAACTGCACTTGATTATTATCGACTACCTCCAGCTCATGCGCAGTCCTGGCCGGAACGAAAACCGGCAGCAAGAGATTTCAGAGATTTCGCGATCTATCAAGGGAATTGCGCGCGAACTGCGTGTACCCGTGATCGCCCTCTCTCAGCTCAGCCGCGAAGCGGAGCGCGACGATAGCGGCCTGCCGAAGTTGTCGCACCTGCGCGAATCGGGAGCCATCGAGCAGGACGCGGACGTGGTGCTGATGCTATCGCGCCCGCCGGTGCACAAGCGCGCGGGGTCGGACGACGAAGAGGAAGAGGATTCTTCGCACGACAAGCTGATACACGTAAACATCGCCAAGCAACGTAACGGCCCGACGGGAAAGCTGGACCTGTTTTTCGACCGGAACCTTCAGCGGTTCACGGACCCGATGGGAGGCCAATCGCATGGGACTCCCCCGCCGGGGGCGATGGCCCCTCCTGCGTATGCATCCCCGGAGGAGTATGAAGAGGATGAAACGCCGTTCTGAGTCCTCCGGGCGAGCAGCCCGGTACAAAGGGGGTGATTGGGGAACCGGAGTGGACTGGCCTCTTCTTGTAGCAAAGCCTTTGATCCATGCAGTACAATTTCACAAATCACCGGACTCGGACAATGCGCGCAGTCTAGCGTAGTGCCCCCGAAATCCACCCACGTTCAGGAGACTGAAACCATGTTTCGCGGATCTATTGTCGCTGTCGTAACGCCATTCAAGAGTAATTTTGAAATCGATTTCGACGCGTACGGCAGGCTGATCGACTTCCACCTCGAACAAGGCACCGATGGCATCGTCCCCTGCGGGTGCACCGGCGAAGCCGCCACCCTGAGTCACGAAGAACAGCAGAAGTGCATTCGGTTCACGATTGAGCGGGTCGCGGGCCGAATCCCGGTCATCGCGGGTACCGGCTCCAACAACACCAAAGAGGCCCTTTCGCTCACGAAATACGCGAAGGAAGTCGGCGCGGATGGCGCGCTGCTCATCACGCCCTACTACAACAAGCCCACCGCGGAAGGCCAGATTCTGCATTTCGGTTCGATCGCGCAAGCGGTCGACATCCCCATCATGCTCTACAACGTGCCCGGCCGCACCGGCACAAAAATCGCCCCCGAGACCATTGCCACGCTTTCGAAGATTCCGAATGTGGTCGCCATCAAGGAAGCGTGCGGGAGCGTGGACCAGGTCTGCGACATTCACAGCATCTGCGATATCACCATCCTCTCGGGCGACGATTCATTGACCCTTCCGATGATGGCAGTCGGCGCGACGGGCGTGGTGTCGGTCGCGGCAAATGTGGCGCCGAAGCAGGTTGCCGCGATGTGCTCCGAATTCGACAAAGGCAACTACGCCGAAGCGCAGCGCATCCACTACAAACTGTACCCCTTGTTCAAAGGTCTGTTCCTGGAAACGAATCCGATGCCGGTGAAGGCACTGCTCGCCAAGATGGGATTGATTGAGAATTACCTGCGTCCCCCATTGACGCCGATGCGCAAGGAGATTTTCGCGAAACTCGAAGCCATCTACTCGCAATTCGCGACGGTATAAGGAGCGCGCCGTGAAAATTGCAGTAGCAGGCGCCTGCGGCCGGATGGGCCGCCGCATCCTGGAACTGGCCATCGCGGAGGGTCTGGAGATTGGAGGCGTGTTCGATCTCCCGGCCGCGTCGGGCACACAGATCACAGTGGGTACCGAATCGGGCAAGCCGCAAACACTTACCCTGCTGCCGGGCGTCTCGGAGGCGCTGGCCGTTTCGGATGCGCTGATCGACTTTACGGCTCCTGCCGCCACATTGGAGAACGTCAAGGCGGCTGCGGCTGCCAACAAGCCCATTGTAATTGGCACAACCGGCATCACCGAGTCTCAGAAAGCGGAGATTGCCGCGGCTGCTACCAAAGTTCCCATCGTCCTGGCGCCCAATATGAGTGTCGGCGTGAATCTGCTCTTCAAGTTGACCAGCGAAGTCGCGGCCATTCTTGGGCTCGACTACAACGTTGAGATTGTCGAGGTACATCACAACCTCAAGAAGGACAGCCCCAGCGGCACGGCGGTGCGTTTGGCCGAGCGCGCGGCGGAAGCCTTGGGCCTCGACTACGCGAAGGATACGGCGCATGGCCGCGAGGGAATTGTGGGGGCGCGTCCGTCGCGCCAGATTGGCATGCATGCCGTGCGCGGAGGCGATGTCGTGGGTGAACACACCGTGTCTTTTATCGGAAACGGCGAGCGGGTCGAGTTGGTCCACAAGGCGCACAACCGCGACAATTTCGCGCGTGGGTCGTTGCGCGCGGCGCGGTTTGTCACGACGGCGAAGCCGGGCCTCTACGACATGCAGGATGTGCTGGGTCTGAAATAGTAACCGCCGCCGGGAAACCGGCGGCGGCTGTTCCGCAGCGATTACAGCGCTTAGTTGCGCTTAGTATTTCAGCAGCAGCGGTCCACCCTGGGCGGAACGATCTGGCAGGACCCAGCCTTCGTCCCTGCCTTCCTTACTCCGGGTGCGTGCGCGAAAATCGAAATCCAAATTCCCGTTATCATTTGCGTCACGCGTACCGAGGAATGCGGCACGCAACCCAAGAATATAGAGCATATCGCCAGTGAGACCAGATCCAGACGGTTGCCCAAAAAACGCCTCATCAAAGGCATCGCCACTTGGTCCTGGCGGCACAAGAATACCATGAGAGTTATTCTCCGGCCCGACACTGAGAAGTACAAATCCGTCATATCTAGGAGGTGGAATCATTTGCGACGGCATTAGCGGTTGACTTGGATCGTTATCAACTTCGGCCCATGTCTCCCCAAGCCACGCCAACGGGTAAGGTTCAGTTTGATACGTTGCTGCTAGTCGCTTCTTCAATCGATCCAGGTGCTTTGAGAAATATGGGATGTAGGCAAAGGGACGTTTCTCGTTCATCTGCTTGCCCTGGTTGCCGCACAGTGCAGCGGCAGGATCGAGAGGAAATGGCAGCTCTGTATCTAGGCTGGTACAGTCTCGCCCGTCTATTGGCGAAAACTCCAGATAAGATATCTGTTTATCTCCGTTGGTGTCGTGCGATTCGGACCAGTAATCGTAAACGTCGAACACCTTAAGCAAGTTAATGTCCGCGACATACGCCGTGTGCCGAAATTGCGGAACGTATGAGGGATCGTTCTCGGGCTGAGGCGGCCACAGCTTAAACCCGTAAGCAGGCGGAAAACTGTTGTGTTCCGTCATATACTGAGTCAGGGCGGTGGCGACCTGCTTCATATCGGCTTCGGTTCGCGCGATTCGGGCTTTTTCGAGCACCCGAGGAAGGGCAACGGCCGTAATCGATGCCAAAATGGCGATAATAGCGATTACGGTCAAAAGTTCGATGAGCGTAAAGCCACGTCGGCTAACAGGTTCCATTGAATAGCACTCCCCAGTCCACAGTCAGGCCTTCGTATTCATCTTACCACGTGCCTACAAGGCCGTCAAATGTTGAACCGGAAAGAAATACGCGCCAACTCGTTGAAATTACACGAATTCGGCGCTAACATGCCTGTTTTGCTTCTCGTCGTAAACTGATAATTTCAAGGCAAAACTCGAATGCTCAACGATGCTCAACGGCGCGCGGTCGAACATCCGCGCGGCCCGGCCCTGGTACTGGCCGGAGCCGGCTCGGGAAAGACGCGCGTGATTGTCGAGCGCATGGCTTGGCTCGTTTCCGAACGCGGAGTCGATGCGCGCAATATTCTGGCGTTAACGTTCACAAACAAAGCCGCTGGAGAGCTGCGCGGCCGTGTCGCCCAGCGGCTGGACGTCGAGACGGTGCCTGCCTGGGTAGGGACGTTTCATTCGTTCGGACTCTTCGCGCTTCGGCGAGATGCCGACAAGCTGGGCCGTAACAAGAACCTGACCATCTTCGACGATGCGGACCAGTTGTCGTTGATGAAGCACCTCATGCAAGACGCCTCCAGCCCGCGCAGCCTGTCTCCTCGCGAGGTTTTGTGGTGGATTAGCCGGCAGAAGCAAGACGTACTAATGCCGGACTCGACCGAAGCGGAGACCCGCGACTCCGACGGCCTGCGAGTCGATCTGTGGCGCAAGTACGAATCTGCCTTGTGGCGGACCGGGGCGGTCGATTTCGACGATCTGCTTGTACTGCTTGTCCGTATGCTCGAAGACTTCCCGGATCTTCGCAGGAAGTACCAAGACCGCTACCGCTATGTCCTCGTCGACGAGTATCAGGACACAAACCACGCACAGTATCGTATTGCCAAAGGACTGTGCGCCGAGCACGGTAACCTGTTTGCGGTGGGCGACGAGGATCAAGCGATCTACTCGTGGCGGGGCGCAACCATCCGGAACATCCTCGACTTCGAACGTGACTTCCCGGAGACGACGGTATATCGGCTGGAACAAAACTACCGCAGCACGGCCCCCATTCTGGCGTCTGCCAATTCGCTCGTCAGCAACAATGAACAGCGAATCGGTAAGACCCTGAAGACCGACCGCCGCGAAGGCGAGCCCGTTCGGTATTACGAAGCAGAGGACGGCGACGACGAGGCGCGGTTCGTGGTGGAAGATCTAATCTCCCGCAAACTCAGACCCGGAAGTGTGGCCGTAATCTTCCGTACAAATGGCCAGTCGCGCTTAATGGAAGAGGCCCTTCGGCGGAAGGGTATCGCCTATGTCGTCGTGGGGGGCGTGCAGTTCTACGGGCGCAAGGAGATCAAGGACATCCTGGCGTTCTTGCGGCTGGCGGTGAACCCATCGGACGACGTATCCGTACGGCGCGTCGTGAATGTGCCGCCGCGCGGCCTGGGCGCGACTTCGCTCGAACACATCGAGGAGTATGCCGCCAAACGGCAACAGCCGTTGCTGTCTGTACTGCGTGAAGTGGAGATGGACCTGTCCCTGTCATCTCGCGCTCGGGAAGGGGCGGCCGCTTTCGTTCACATAATCGACGATTTGGCCCTCGCCGCGAAGACTAAACCTGTAAAGGAGGTCGTTGAACTTCTCCTGAATAAGACCGGATATCGCGAACACGTCGCGGCCTCCGATGAAAAGGACGCGAAAGCGCGCGTGGAACTGATCGACGAATTCCTGTCGGCGTGCGTTGAGTACGACGAGCGCAAGGGCGGAGATCTGCTCTCGTTCTTGCAGGACTTGGCGTTGATATCCGATGTGGATACCTGGGATGCGAATACACCCGCCGTGACGCTCGTGACCTGTCACAGCGCCAAGGGTCTTGAGTTCGATCACGTGTTCTTGATAGGTTTGGAGGAAGGCCTGCTTCCACACGCGTCCGCAAAAGAATCCGCCAGGGAAATCGAGGAAGAGCGCCGTCTTTGTTATGTTGCGATGACGCGCGCGCGAGATAGTCTCGTGTTGAGTTCCGCGAGAAGGCGTCTGCTCTACGGGGAGCATGGCAACCGGGAGGTATCCCGTTTCGTCGCCGAAATTGGTCACGACCGGTTGACCTTTGTGCGGCCAAGGGGGGATGATGATCCACGGGTTGTCCGTGCGCGGCCCGATGCGCCGCGGACCGAACCGGGCCGGTTGAAGATGGGTGTCAAAGTATGGCACGCCCAGTTTGGAAAAGGCGTGGTGATGTACACGTCGGGTAGTGGGAACAAGCAGCGCGCGCATATCCGGTTTCAGACGGGACGGTCACGAGATTTCATGGTGAGCGCGGCCCCGCTGAAGATCCTGGATGGAGACGAGAAGTGACACTGGACGAACTGCGCGATCGAATTGATGCCTTGGATATGCAGATTCTGCAACTGCTCAACGAGCGGGCGCAGCATGCCATGGAGATTGGCGATATCAAGCGATCCAAGGGCGAGTCGTTTTACGTACCGGAGCGCGAGCGCGCCGTATACGACAAGATGCGCGGCTGCAACCCCGGGCCGTTGCCGAACGGGGCCATCAAATCCATCTACCGGGAAGTCATTAGCGCTATCCGCGCACTTGAAGAGCCCCTGACAATTGCGTTTCTGGGACCGCGCGACACCTTCAGCCATATTGCCGCGTTGCGTATGTTTGGAGCCCAATCGGAATACCTGCCGCTGGTAACGGTTGATGACGTGTTCACGGAAGTGGAACGCAAGCGAGCCGACTACGGGGTCGTGCCCGTCGAAACGGCCATGGGCGGAACCATTGGCGATACCTTGGATCGCTTTATCTCCTCCGATTTGCGGATCGTGAACGAATTGATGATCCACGTCAGCCAGAACCTCCTGTCGAACGTGCCGCTTGACGGCATCGAGCGCGTATACTCGAAGACACAACCCTTCGTGCAGTGCAGGAATTGGCTTAAGGCCAATCTCCCGAATGCCGAGCTTATCGAGGTTTCGAGCACAGCGGAGGCCGCCCGCATTGCTTCGAACAATCCGGGGTCGGCGGCTATCGCAAGCGAATTGGCCGCGGAAACGTACAACATTCGGGTACTTGTGCGCGGCATCGAAGACAGCGCGAACAATTTTACGCGCTTCTTTGTCATTGGCCGCCACAATGCGAAGCCAACTGGGAAGGACAAGACGGTCGTCGTTTGTTCCATTGTCGACAAGCCGGGTACTTTGTTTGAGATCATCACGCCGTTTGCGAAGGCCGGAATCAACCTGACGCGCATCGAATCGCGGCCATCGCGGAAACGCGCGTGGGATTATGTGTTCTTCATCGATTTGCTGGGCCACTGCGAAGAGCCGCATATAGCGGCGGCACTTGAGTCATTGTCCCGATACTGCAAAGAGCTTAAGATTCTGGGGTCATTCCCCCAGGGTGAACTGGAAGAATAGCCGCAATAAAGCGGCAGGTGGAGGTTACCGTGAAGGCGGGCGTAAAGGTTGCCTTGGTGCTGGTGGCAGGTATTGCCGTCGTTGGATACGTGTATAACTTCAAGACCAGCCGTCTGACGGCAGAGCGCCTTGAAGAGATTAAGCAGTCGACGCAGCGACTCAATCAAGCGGAGGCCGCGGAAAAGGCTGAGGCAGAAAAGGGAACAGCAACGTCAACTGAAACCGGCGAGACAAAGCCAGCCGATGGTGAGCCGGCCAAAAGCGCGGCATACACGATTATCGACAGGGCTGAGATGCCCGAGAAAGCGCCGGATGTCTTCCAGGTAGTGCTGCAGTGCACAAACGGAGACGTCGTTATCGAATGCCATCGCGAGTGGGCGCCCTTGGGCGTCGAACGTTTCTACGAATTGGTGAAACTGGGCTTCTACACGGATATTCGTATCTTTCGCGTCGTAGAAGGTTTTATCGCCCAATTTGGCATTTCAGGCGACCCGAAACTTTCAGATAAATGGGCGAATGACAATATCCTTGACGATCCGGTACGGGAATCGAATGTGAGAGGTACCGTTACGTTCGCAACCAGCGGACGGAATTCGCGAACGACGCAGATCTTCATTAATTACGGCGATAATCGCCGATTGGATAGCATGGGATTTGCCCCCTTCGGCAAGGTAGTGTCGGGTATGGACGTCGCCGACAAGTTTTACTCGGGGTACGGCGAAAAGCTTTCGAGACTGCAAAACGCAATTGAGAGTACTGGGAACGGAGTACTTGACTCGCAGTTCCCGAACCTGGACAGTATCAAGAAGGCAGAGTTCGTTAAGCTTAACCAGTAACACAGGCTGCCGCCGGTAGCGCGTGTGCGGCAAGGGGGAGCGCAAGATGAGTAGTGTGATTCGGTGGGGCATTCTCGGCACCGCGCACATTGGGCGCTCCCTGCTCCGGGCCATCGGCGACGCTAAGGGAAACTGTGTTCAGGCGGTTGCGAGCCGCGAGTGGACGCGCGCAAGCGAGTGGGCCCGCGAGTACGGCGTCCCGCGTGTCTTTGGCTCGTACCAGGAAATGTTGGATTCGGGCGAAATCGACGCCGTGTACAACCCCCTGCCGAACAGCATGCACGCCGAGTGGACCATTCGCGCGTTAGATGCGGGATTGCCGGTGTTGTGCGAAAAGCCCTTCACCATCTCCGCGAAAGAGGCGCGTGAAGTGGCTGCGGTGGCCGCGCGCACCCATCTGCCCCTGGCGGAAGCATTTATGTATCGCTACCATCCAATGTACGACCGCGTGCTGCAATCCATCACATCCGGTGAAATCGGTCAGGTGATGGCCATACGCAGCGCGTTCGCGTTTCGCCTGCCCGACCGCACGAACATTCGCTGGAGCAAGGAACTCTGCGGCGGTTCGCTGATGGATGTGGGCTGCTACTGCGTCAACGTGTCAAGGCTGATCGCGGGAACGGAGCCAATTCGTGCGGCTGCGATCGCGCGGCGCGAGGGCGTGGACGGCACGATGATCGGCGTGTTGGAGTTTCCCAACGGATTGCTGAGCCACTTTGAGTGCAGTTTCGAGCAATACGACCGAAGCTACGTCGAGATTGAAGGTTCGGAAGGAATCATCACCATACCCAAGCCTTGGTTCCCCGGAGAGGACTTCGCCACGTATACCATCAAACGCGGCGAACACGAAGAAACCGTACGAATCCCCGGAGCAAACACCTACCTGCTTGAAGTCGAGGACTTCGGCAATGCGTGCCGGACACACGCCTCCACGCGCTGGCCAATTGAAGATGCCATCGCAAACATGACGGTAATCGATTCGCTCTACCAGTCGGCCGAAAAAGGCCGGTGTGTCGAAATTGGGTGAAGCAGAAGACAGCCTCCATACAAGCCTTTTCCAAGGACCGAGTCCTCTTCGCCATCTCAACGCTCGCGCTCACCGCATGTCTTTCCGCGTGCGGCCATTCCACGTTGGAATCCGTTCCGCGGGAAGTTTGGGAAAGCCCAAACCTGCTGGTCAATCGCGACGACCTGAATCGAATCAAGGACAACGTCGCGAATGATACGGGGGTTCTGAAGGCGGCATACGCAGGACTGGTCTCCACAGCGGACGGGATGTTGTCGGCGACTCCTAATCCTATTGCCGGGAAGCTGGAAATCCCGGGGTACTACACGTCGAAGCGCGAGACTCAGCAGACGCTGACTCGCCAGTTGCGTCAGGATGCGCGTACGGCGCATGCACTTGCGCTCGCCTATGCGGTGACGGGCAAGACAGCATATGCGGCAAAGTCCAAGGAGTTTCTGTTCGCCTGGGTGGATTCGTTGACACACCCGGTCGATGGCGGGGAATGGTGGGAATTTATCACGCTCTCGCAGGGCGGCGATACGCGACTGGTAATCACCTATAGTTTTCCGTCCTTTCTGTATGCTTTCGACCTTCTTAAGGGAGAGGGTTATCTTAAACAAGACGAGATTGAGTCATTTCGCGCTTGGCTGAAACCATTCGTCTCGTACTGCCGCTCTGAGGTCTTCTATAAGAACAACCACCACAATTGGCAGGTCGTGTTCCTGATGTGCGCGGGACATGCGCTCGAAGACCCTGAACTCTTTCAGACGGCGGTGAATTACTATCGTCACGGAATCAAGGGGCAAATTGGCAAGGAAGGCCGGCTTCCAAAGGAACTGCGCCGCCACGAAAAGGCGGGAACCTACACGCTGATGGCTCTGGAAGGCATGACACAAGCCGTCCATCTTGCCGAACGACACGGCTATTCGGATCTCCGAGACCTTCGTTCATCAAACGCTACTACCTTGAAAGACGCCGTGGATTTCTATGTGAAATACCTCGACGATCCGGCGGGCTGGGCTGGCTATACGAATGCAAAGGAACTCAATGTCCCAAAGGATCCCTCCGACTGGGGATATATCTTCGAATTGCCGTACCGTTGGTGGAGAGAAGACGCCTATTTGGCGCACATGGCAAAGCGCCCATACGGTTTCGGCGTCGAGCGATGCTACACACTGGACTTCGCCACGCTTTTATTCGCCGAACCTCGCTGAGTCCGTTCCTCAGAAGAGAAGCGGCTTGGCCCCGTAATCCTCGATGAGAATCTCGCGCGCTTGTCCCGCCGTGAAGACCGAGCCCGTAACGACCAGAGGACAATCGTTTGAGGCAAGCGCCATGCCCGCGGCGATGGCGTCGTCCAATTGCTCAACGCGCCGGAAGCTGCGGTGGTTGCCCGCTGCCGCGCACAAAGCGTCAACGGGTAATCCACGGTGCCCAGCGTACTGCGTCAGGATCAACTCGCGGGCTACTGGCGCGATCGCGTCGCACATCTGCACTGCCGCCTTATCCGACGATACCGCCATCACCACAATACACGACCCTAGTTCGGCGGCCAGCTTGCGCATGCCCGCGGGATTGTGGGCGACGTCGACAAATACCGGCGGCGCCTCCAGGACGCGCTCTAACCGGCAAGGCCACTGCGCCGTCTCCAAGCCTCGCTGGATAGCGTTGGCAGTGAGATTGGGGAAAGACGTTTGAATGCGTTCTGCCAGCGCGACGGCGGCGGCGGCGTTTTCGCCCTGATAACGGCCGGCCAAGCCTAGCGACACGTTCGACAGGGTCAGACTCTTGCTGCGATAGGTGAAACGCGAATTCAGGACTGTTCCGTCCAACGTGTACGTGAAGTCGTCTCCCAGCAGATAACAACGGCTGTCGAGATCGCGGGCTCGCGCGAGGATGACTTCGAGCGGTTCTCGGTCCTTCTCCGAGACGACAGTGGGCACGCCTCGCTTGATGATCCCCGCTTTCTCGAAGGCGATCTTGGCGCGCGTGTCGCCAAGGTACTGTGTGTGCTCCAAGTCGATGTTTGTTATGGCACACGCAAGCGGCGTGATGACGTTCGTGGAATCGAATCTCCCCCCCATGCCCACCTCGATGATCGCGGCATCCACTTCACGTCGTTGAAACCATCGAAAGGCGATGGCCGTGCATAGTTCAAAATACGTGGGAGGTGCGTCCCTTTGTTCCGCGAGATTTCGGAAGTACTCTATCTGAGAATCGAGTTCCCCGTCGTCGATTGGCTGTGCATTGATGATGAAGCGCTCGTTGAGCTGAATCAGGTGCGGACTCGTGAAGCGGCCCACACAATAGCCGGCTGCGCGCAACATCGCGTCCAGCATGGCAACCACACTGCCTTTGCCATTGGTACCGGCGACATGCACGGTCGGATAGGCCGTATGAGGGCGGCCTGCCTGGTTGAGAAGGTAGGTGATGTTGTCGAGGCCGAGCTTGATGCCGTGGAACTCGAGCCCGGCAAGATATTCTCGTGGATTCACTGAGGTTTCAGGTAGAGCAGCAACTTTCCGAGAATGCTCCGCATTTCAGTGCGATTCACAATTCGGTCTACGAACCCGTTCTGATACTGATACTCGGTGGACTGAAATCCTTCAGGAAGCTTGACCTTCAAAGCGCCTTCAATCAAACGCGGCCCTGCGAAACCGATCTGTGCGTTGGGCTCGGCCAGAATGATGTCGCCCAGGCTCGCAAAGCTGGCGTATACGCCGCCTGTGGTCGGATGCGTAAGCACGGAGATGTACGGGATGCCGGCTTCGTTCAGTTGCCGGACGGCTTCGGAAGTCTTCGCCATTTGCATGAGGCTCAGAATACCTTCCATCATGCGCGCGCCGCCGGAAGAGGAAAACACGACGTAGGGGATGCGTTCGCGGATGGCGTCTTGCGCCGCCCGGCAGAACTTCTCGCCCATGGCCGATCCCATGCTTCCGCCCAGGAACGAGAATTCCATGACACCGAACGAGGCGCGCGCGCCTTCTACCGTGCCGATGCCGGTCACGATGGACTCTCCCACTCCGGATCTTTTGCGCGAATCGGCCACCTTGTCGAGATACGAATACTTAGTGCCCTCTTCTTTCACGACGAACCCAAGCGGATCCAGAGATTCGAGGTTCGTGTGCGTTTCGACAAACGAGTCGGGGTCCAGCAAGAACTCAATGCGCCGGTCAGCTGGAATGCGATGGTGATAATCGCACGCCGGGCAAACGGACTGGTTCTCTTCGACGTCCGTCCTGCTCACGGGCTGACCACAGCCCGGACACTTGATCCACAGTCCATCCGGCACGCTGCTTTTGCGGCCGATGACCGATACAAAACGTCTGCGTTTTAGAAAAGGCATAGGTTTCCAGAATTATGCGGACTGCACGCCGTCTTGATGGAAGTTATCCTTGAAATAGAGGAGTCTTCCACAGTGTGCGCAGGCGTGCACTTTTCCGGCCAGGACCTCGTTAACAACTTGCGGCGTCACCGTCATGTGGCACCCGGTGCAATTGCTGCCGTTTAACGGAACGGCGGCGGCGCCGACCTTCTTGCTGGAGCGAATCCGGTTGTAACGGCTGAGCAGCGAAGCGTCAACCTTTTCGGCGAGCGGCCCGCGCTTGTTTTCCAGCTCTTGGCGCTGGGCAACGGCCTCGGCCAATTCGGCGTCAACTTCGGCGCATTGCCGGTCGATTCCTTTCAGCTCCGCGTCGATACGTTTCTTATCTTCCGCCAAATGCTCTTTCACGCTGTCCAGTTCAACCAGCAACGTGATGATGCGTTCTTCTTTGGCCGAAATCTGCTTCTTTAACTGGTCAATTTCGTGCAGCAGCGCCTGATACTCCTCATTCTTCTTTACGGAGAGGAGCTGCTGCTCGTACTTGCCGATCTGGGATTGCCGCTGGGAGATATCGGTTTCGCACTCGCGCTGTTCCAGTTGAAGCGCACGCATCGCCCCTTCGCGTTCCTGTATCTCGGCGAGCAAACGCTTCCGCTGTACTTCGAATTTTCCTTTTTGCTTTGGAATCTCAAGTTCGCGCGCACGGCACGCCTCAATTTTGAGGTCGAGTTCCTGCAATGGCAACAGATTCTTCAACGATCAAGATCTCCCAGCGGGGGGAGTCTCACGACTCCGCACTCCGCACCCACACATCCGCGTCACGCGAACGGTTTCAGGCTATGCGCCAAGCAACCCTACTATTGTTCGCATCGACACATCGTGATTCAACTTTCCGATACTACAAAAAAAGCGCCGCGGCTTTCGCCGCGGCGCCCCGTTACTTAATCCAGGGCATCATCTTTCGGAGTTCCGCCCCAACCTTCTCCACGGGGTGCTCCGCGTCCTGCTGGCGAAGCTTCTTGAAAGTGGCGCCGCCGGACTGGAATTCGGCGAGCCATTCCTTGGCAAATTCGCCAGTTTGGATGCGTTTTAACACATCGCGCATGACCTTCTTGGTCTCGTCGGTGATGATCTTCGGACCGATGGAAAGACCGCCGTATTCCGCCGTGTCGCTCACGGAATAGTTCATAAACTTCAACCCGCCGCGGTAGTACAGGTCGACAATGAGTTTCAGTTCGTGCATGACTTCGAAGTAGGCGATCTCGGGCTGGTAACCGGCTTCGACCAACACTTCGAACCCGGCCTTGATAAGGGCCGCGGAACCGCCGCAGAGCACCGTCTGCTCGCCGAACAGGTCGGTTTCGGTTTCTTCCTTGAAGGTGGTCTCAATGATTCCGCCGCGTCCGCCACCGATGGAGCATCCGTAGGCAAGGGCGATATCGAGGGCCTTTCCGGTGGAGTTCTGGTAGATGGCCACGAGACAAGGAACGCCGGCGCCCTTCACGAACTCATCGCGAACAAGGTGACCGGGGCCTTTCGGGGCAATCATCCACACATCGACATCGGGCGAAGGCTCGATGCACTTGAAGTGAATGTTGAACCCGTGGGCGAATACAAGGGAGTCGCCCTTGTCGAGATTGGGCAGGATTTCCTTCTCGTACACCATCTTCTGAATGGTATCGGGCACGAGAATGACGATGATCTGGGCTTTCTTGGTGGCTTCCGCGGCGGTCATCACGGGGAGACCGGCGTCGAGAGCAGCCTTGTAATTGGGGTTATCGTCCTTGATGACTTCGCCGACCACGACGTTGACGCCGCTGTCGCGCAGGTTCTGCGCATGGGCGTGGCCCTGGCTGCCGAAACCGATAATGGCAACCGTCTTGTTCTTAAGAATGCTCTTGTCCGCATCCTTGTCGTAGTAGATCTTAGCCATTCAATGTCCCTTTCTCGTGGTTTTTGGCCGAACGGGCGATCGCGATTCGACCTGTCCGCACCAGTTCAAGAATTCCAAACGGCCGCATCATGTCGATGAAAGCCTGCACTTTGTCTTCGCTACCGGTAGCCTCGACTACCATCGCGTCTTTGCTCATGTCGACGACCTTGGCGCGGAAGATGTTGGCAATTTCAATGACTTCGCCGCGCTTGGAGCCGTTCACGCCGACGCGCACCATGGCAAGCTCGCGCTCGACATAGTTCTCTTGCGTGAGGTCGATGACTTTGATTACGTCGACCAGCTTTTCAAGTTGCTTTACGATTTGAGCCAAGACGCGCTCGTCGCCCCGCACCACCACGGTCATCCGGCTGATCGTTGGGTCTTCGGTTTCACCCACGCAAAGACTGTCGATGTTGTAGCCGCGGGCACTGAACAGCCCCGAGACTCGTGCCAAGACGCCGAAGTGGTTCTCGACCAAGACGCTGATGGTGTGCTTCATAAACCTAATCACCTTTACTCTGGCCCGGTACGCGGCCGTGAACCCCCGCGGCCGCCCCCGGATTCAGATTCCGACGAGCGCCGATCCTCGCTTTGTCTCTTGTTCAGTTCGGTCATGGCGCGGCTCGCGCCGCGGTCCACGAAGTCCAAGATTCCCGCGGCCGCCAAATCAATGGCGCGATCCACTTCGGGTTTCTCTTCCGGCCTGAACCCACTCAACACGTGGTCGCGAAGATCGGTACCGGGTTCTTTATCCCCTACGCCTATGCGTAGTCGGGGGAATTCATCCGTGCCCAAACGTTCGATAATCGACTTCAGCCCATTGTGGCCGCCCGCGCTGCCCTTTTCGCGCAACCGCAGCCGCCCCAAGGGCAGGTTGATGTCGTCCGTCACAATCAACAGGTCCAGCGGGTTGGCAACGCGGTTCTTGGCCGCCGCCGCCACTGAAACGCCGCTTACGTTCATATACGTCATCGGCTTCAAGAGCAGGATCGCGTGCGTTCCACGCTGACCCTTGGCGATGAGTCCGTCGTACTTCTCCTGGTCGAACATAACGCCAAGCATTTCGGCGACACGCTCAACCGCCCGGAAACCCACGTTATGCCGCGTGTTTCGATATTGTGGCCCCGGATTGCCCAGTCCCACGATAAGCTTCACGCTGCCGCCCTTCCTGGCAAATTAGGACTTGTCGTCGTCGGACTTTTCTTTCTTCTCGTCGCCGACCAATGCCGGTTCGGCGCCCTCTGCGGCACCCTCTTCGGCGCCTTCGGCGCGAACGGTGCGCGGAGCCTGAACGACCACGACGGCCCGGCCCGGGTCAGTGACAATCGAGACGCCTTCCGGCGCAACCAGCTTGTCCACGTGGCAACTGTCGCCAATGCCAAGCTCGGTGATGTCCAGCGTCAACGAAGCAGGTACGTCGAGAGCCAAGCACTCGACTTCCACTTCACGGAGCTGGTGGTCCACCACGCCGCCGTCGACCACGCCCTTGCATTGGCCGGTCAACACGACGGGGACAAGCACCGTAATGCGCTCATCGAGACGGATGCGCAGGAAATCGGCGTGAAGCACGTGCCCGCGCACGGGGTGGTGCTGCACTTCCTTCAGCAAGGCCGGGCTGCTCAAGGACGCATCGCCTTGAACATCCAACTGCACGATTGCGTGCTCGCCGCCGCCCTGGATGATTTTGCCGAATTCGCGCGTGTTGACGGTTACGTGGAGCACGTCGGTTCCACCGCCATACAACACGCCCGGCACGTCTCCGCCGTTGCGTGTACGCCCGGCCGGGCCCTTGCCCTTACCCTGACGTATGTTCACTTTGAGGGTCTTCAGTTCCATGGGTCTGTCTACCTCCGAATCGGTCTTAGCCCGGATTCTTCACGAACTCGCACGAACATTTGCGCGTTCGCGAAGAACCCTCGCGGCATAACCTCAACGTCTTGCGTGAGAACATTTTACGCCGGCGCTCAACCGCGCCTGCACAAAATGCGGATTACCGGAACAGGATGCTCAACGATTCTTCCTGGTGAACACGGCGGATGGCCTCGCCCAACAACGGCGCGATCGACAAGGTCTTAATCTTCGGGCAGGCCAACGCATCTTCCTTCAACGGAATCGAATCGCTCACCAATACTTCGTCCAACACAGAATTCATAATGCGCTCGACCGCATTACCGCTGAACACGGGGTGCGTCGAACACGCGATGACATCGATAGCGCCGCGGTCTTTGATGGCCTGGGCCGCTTTCACAAGCGTTCCGGCCGTATCGATCATGTCGTCGAAGATGAGGGCGTGCTTCCCCGCCACATCACCGATGACATTCATAACTTCGCTTTCGTTCTCTTTGGGACGCCGCTTGTCCACGATGGTCAGCGGCACATCGAGCCGGCGCGCAAATTCGCGGATGCGCGCCACGCTACCCGTGTCGGGCGACACAACAACGACGTCGTCGATACCGCGTTCGATAAAGTAGTTCACGAACACGACGTCTGCGCTCAGGTGATCCACGGGGATATCGAAGAACCCCTGGATCTGACCGCAATGCAGATCCACCGTGAGGACGCGGTCCGCACCGGCGGCCACAATGAGGTTGGATACCAGCTTGGCCGTAATCGGTACGCGCGGGCGGTCTTTGCGGTCCTGCCGGCCATAACCAAAATACGGAACCACCGCCGTAACGCGCTCCGCCGACGCGCGCCGCGCCGCGTCTATCAGGATCAACATTTCCATCAGGTTCGTGTTGACGGGCGGACTCGTGCTGTTGCAGATGAACACGTCGCTTCCGCGAATGTTCTCGCCGATCTGCACCTTGATCTCACCATCGCTGAATGAGCTGACGGATGCCTTGCCCAGCGGGGTTTCCAAATGCGCACAGATGCCCTCGGCCAATGCGCGTGAGGCATTTCCACAGAAGACTTTAAGGCTCTTTGAGTACGCCACCGTCCAGATGTCCCTGAAGTTACACTATGTGGTTGGGGAGGTAGGATTCGAACCTACGGATGTCGGCTCCAAAGGCCGATGCCTTACCACTTGGCGACTCCCCAGTCGCTTGCTTTTCCAAGAAAAACCGGCTTTTCGACAAAACACGGCCCGCATTCGAAAGCACAACTGCTCCCGTCCGGGCATACGAGTCCCGTAACCGGCTAACTTGGTTTGCACGAGACAATTGGAAGAGTATACAAACCGTCCGGGTTGAAGTCAATTTTCGATGGGTGGCCGGGGAAAGGGACTCATGGGACTCATG